>CAMAHZ010000006.1 GCA_945834965.1 uncultured Clostridia bacterium
TATGAATTGCCATACGAATTACCGTAGGAATTACCATATGAAGAGCCGTAGCCGCCTGAACTGCCGTAGCTATTTGATGAGCCGTAGCCCGAATAGGACGACGAAATTCGGCGCTGAGCGCTTTCGTCCACCGCACCGCTTATAGCACCGTACATATCCTTTAAAAAGCGTGAAGGGCGGGTCATTTCCCTATTGCCATACAGGTAGCGGCTTTTAGAACGAGTAAGCCAGATGCGCTTTTTTGCACGAGTCACGGCGACGTAGACAAGCCTGCGCTCTTCTTCAAGCGCGGCAGGGTCGTCGCTTGCGCGCGAAGTGGGCAAAATGCCGTCCTCTAAGCCGACTAAAAATACTTTGTTAAATTCCAACCCCTTGACCGAGTGAATGGTCGCAAGGGTTACGTAGTTGCCGTCGTTCATCTCGTCCAAGTCGGACGCAAGGCTGACCTGATTTAAATACTCGTCCACGGTTGCGGTGGGGTTAAGTTTTGCAAAGTCGTCCACGGCGGCGATAAATTCGTCAAGGTTGGCAAGTTTAACGTCCCCTTCGTCCGAGCCGTCGTCGTAGGCGGACTTCAAGTCCGCGTCTTCTATAACCGCCCGCACGAGTTGGGTCAACCCTTCCGATTGAGAGCAGAGTACGAACTTCTTTAAAAGCTCGCCAAACTGCGCAACCTTAGCTTTGGCAGACGCGGCTAAGGGCAAATCTTCGATATCTATGCAGGCGTCGTATAGAGAAAGTGAATTGCTCTTTGCGTACTCTTCCATAACTTCTAAAGTCCTTGCCCCTATACCCCTTTTAGGCACGTTGATAATTCGGGTAAACGCTTCGTCGTCGAACGGGTTGGAAATAAGCCTTAAGTAGGCGAGCACGTCTTTAATTTCCTTACGCTCGAAGAACTTGAAACCGCCGAACACCTTATACGGTATGCCGTACTTTGCAAATTCCGATTCGTACGAACGGGTCAGGGCGTTTATGCGCATTAAAACGGCGAAGTCGGAGTATTTGCCCCCCGAATATACTTCGGCGTTTATGGTTTTTGCAGCGAAAAGAGCTTCGTCCTTTTCTTCTTCCGCCTGAATATATTCGGGCTTTTCGCCTTCTTCCGCTTCCGTCCACAGCGTCTTTTTGTGCCTGTTGCCGTTCTTTGCGATTACGGCGTTTGCAAGCGCCAAAATAGATTTGGTAGAACGGTAATTTCTCTGCAATTTGAACACCTTAGCCGCGGGATAGTCCTTATCGAACTTTAAAATGTTTTCGATAACCGCACCGCGCCAACCGTAAATGGACTGGTCGTCGTCGCCCACCACGAAGAGATTTCCATGCCCTTCGGCAAGCAGTTTGATTATGTTGTACTGCACGGCGTTAGTGTCCTGAAATTCGTCTACTAAGATATATTTGAACTTGTCCGAAAGATACGCCTTTGCTTCTCTATCCGCACGCAGAAGGCGCAAGGTCATAATGAGCAGGTCGTCGAAGTCGAGAGAGTTACAGCTCTTTAGATACTGCTCGTACCTTTCGTACACTTCGACAATCGTCCTTATGTTGTTTTCGTCCTTATACTGCACGGCGTACTGGTCGGGTGCAAGCCCCAAGGTCTTTGCGTTGGCAATGTGGAACTTGATATTCTTTAACTGCTTTTCGTCCACGCCGATTTCTTTGCACGCCTTTTTAATTACGTTATTTCTCTCGCTTTCGGTATAGATTGAAAAGTTGGACTGAATTCCGATTGCCGAGCCGAAACGGCGCAAAATGCGCACGCACATAGAGTGAATGGTGCAAATCCACATATCGCCCACGTCGCCGATAGCAGACTGCACCCTTTCCTTCATCTCGTTTGCCGCCTTGTTGGTAAAGGTTATGGCAAGTATCCCCGAAGGCGTGCTTAAGCGCTTTTCAAGTATGTAGGCAATACGGGAAGTTAAAACTCTCGTCTTTCCGCTCCCTGCGCCTGCAAGCACTAAAACCTGACCTTCCGTATTTATTACGGGCTGAATTTGTTCTTCGTTAAGATTTTCTAAAACGTCCGACATTGCTGTTTCTTCCGTGAAATATTTACACTATTATTATATAATAAAACGATATTTTAGGCAAGGAAATAGCCCAAGATAAAAAATTAATGGGGGCATACTTCCTTTTCCTTGCGGTACTTTTCAAGCGCTTCTAAATACTTTGTGGAAAGCTCCATAGTGTACCGCTGTTTTTCCGAATAGGAAAGCGTGTCGAAATATTCCTTGTCGGTAAGCCTGCCTATCGCGTCGGACACTTCGCCGTATTCGTCCAACAGCTTTTTGACCTTTAGATAGAATTCGTCTTCCTTTTGACCGCGGATTGAATCCTTGACCTTGCCGTACAAGTGAGATTTAACCTTGCCTGCGTTCAAGCCGCTTTCTTCCGCCCTTTTAGTCTTTAAATCCACGTCCTGCTTGCACTGTTGCCAAAAGCCGCTTGAAAGCCTTTGCTTTGCCTTTCTTGCCAAAACCTTTAAATCGTTCATTTATTCACCTTAAACTATTCGCATTTTACTTAATTCCGACCGCCGACTTTAACCGACAAAATGCGCCAAAATTCTACATTTTTGTAAAGAAAAAGCCCTACTAAACTCTCTTTAGTAGGACCTTATTTCTTTCTTAGTTCTTGCTTCTTTTTCTTGCAGCTTCGCTCTTTTTACGTCTCTTTACCGAAGGGGATTCGTAAAACTCTTTCTTACGAAGGTCGCCGATGATACCGTCGCGTGAGCACTTTCTCTTAAATCTTCTAAGAGCGCTTTCAACAGACTCGTTTTCACCAACCTTTATAGTGGACATCAAATTCACCTCCCCTTTTCAAAGAATGCTTAGAAATTATATCAAAAGCCTATTCTTTTTGTCAATCAATTTTCGCTTGGCTTTCATATAAAAATAATATAAATTTACAGCCCTAACGCAAGCTGTAAAACGTTGATTAATATACCTGCAAGCGCCGCAATTGCATAAATAGACGACATAATCAAAAGATTGCGTTTAATCTTTTTCGTGTTCTTTAAAAGCACGACCATACCCAAGCCTGCGTTAGTGCAAAGCCCTGCAACGCAGCTGCCGAAGGTTATGCCGCCGTTTACGAACGTTTCGGTTAAAACGGCAGACGACGCACAGTTGGGTATCAGCCCCACCGCCGCCGTAATAAAGGGCTGGTAGTACGTTCCGCCCATAAGCCAACCGCTTATAGCCTCTTCCCCGATGGAAGAAATAATTATGCCGAATACAAGGTTGACGATTAAAATATAAGCCGTTACCTTAAGCGAGTGCAACAGGGGGTGTACGAAATACAGCTCTATTGCGGAGTGCCCGTCGTGGTCGTGACCGCAGCTGTAGGCGTGTTCCTTACCTTCGCTTGAATAAAGCGGCTGAACTTCGTTGAGTTTATCCTTTATTATTGCGTTAACGAGATAGCCGACCGCCGTGGCAAGCATAAGCTTTACTGCAATCAGCGGCAAAATAGCCTGAGCCGCACCCACGCTCTGCGTACTGTTCGCAAGCAGGATAATGAGCGCTTCGTCGCTCGTAGCGATAAAAACCGCCATAATCGTGCCCGTGCGGATAAGCCCCGAATCGTACAGCTTTGCCGCCATAACCGAAAAGCCGCACTGCGGAATTATGCCCGTCGCACTGCCGAACAGCGGCGCAAGCGGACCGCGAAGCGTCTTTCTCGTC
Source organism: uncultured Clostridia bacterium (assembly GCA_945834965.1). Classification (GTDB taxonomy): domain Bacteria; phylum Bacillota; class Clostridia; order Christensenellales; family Borkfalkiaceae; genus Coproplasma. Next base: position 3,693 of record CAMAHZ010000006.1, read on the forward strand.
TTTTCCGCCGTAGTGCCGCTTTCCAAAAATTCAATTAAGATATAGATTAGCAGTATAAAGGGAAATACTAACGCAGTATCCTTTAACGCATCTAAAACGATTTCCAAATTATTACCTTAAAACCCTTATTAGCGCTTTTTCTTCTTATCTTCGGGCTTAAGCTTAAGCTTGTTTTTAATCTCTTCTTCTTCCGCATAGGTAAGGGGAATTACGTCCGCTTCGGGGTACTCCGTCTTTACGTATCCGCCGTCCCTTTCAAGCACGGTCAAACGCGTATCCGCGTCGAAGAGATATGCGTGGGTTAAGTCGAAGCCGACCAAAACGCTATCGTCCTTCTTAACGCCGTCTGCCTTAACGACGAAGGAGAGCTTGCCTGCGTCGCAGTCGGCATAGCCCGTACCGCAGATTTCCTGTGCGGCGGTGACCTTTGCGGATATTATTCCGCCTTCGCCGACGAAAGCGTCTTCGGGGCGGAGACCTAAGATGACCTTTTTGCCGCCTTCTACGTAGTCCGCAATATTTTTAAACCTTTCAACGATATTTGCAGGAAGGGCAAAGCGCACGCCGTCGGCTTCTACCGCATAGCCTTCACCGTCCTTAACTACGGCGGCGTTATTTACAAAGTTTATCGTGGGCGAACCGATAGTGAATGCAACGAATGCGTTTGCAGGGTAGTCGTAAAGGTTGGCAGGCGTATCAATCTGCTGAACGAAACCGTCCCTTAAAACGACGATACGGGTTGCCATGGTTATTGCTTCGTTTACGTTTTTGGTTGCGTAAACGAAAGTACCCTTCATACGCATCTGTAAGTTTATAAGCACCGAACGAAGTTCCGCTCTCGTTTCGGGCGAAAGACCTGAGATGGGGTCGTCTAAGAGATAGAGTTTAGGCTCTCTTACAATCGCCCTGCCGAACGCAACGAGCTGCTTTTGCGACGCCGTGAGCATTTTGGGCTTGCGGAACAAAATATCCGTTAATCCAAGCATATCTGCCGCCGCCTTAACTCTCTGCTCTACGACCGCCTGCGAAGCCTTTCTTATTCTCAAGCCGTACGCCATATTTTCAAGCACGTTGAGCGAAGGATATAAGGTGTTACCCTGAAAAATCATTGCGATATCCCTTTCCTTGGAATCTACCTTGGTAACGTCCTTACCGCCGACGATTATCTCGCCGCCCGTAACTTCTTCAAGCCCTGCAATCAACCTTAAAAGCGTTGATTTGCCGCTCTTTTCGCCGCCGACGACTGCGATAAACTCGCTGTCGGATAGAGAGAAGTCTGCCTTGTAGAGCGCAAGCGCACCCGAAGGATATATTTTACTTACCGAATTAAGCTTTAAATTAGCCATTATTAACCCCCTGAAAACGGTTTGGATATTAATACGGTTTTATTTTAACACGGAAGGCGGTAATTTAACAACCGCAAACGCCTTGATTTTTAAATTTTTTTAAAAAATATGCCTACCGCTTTATATAAGCCTAAATAGCGACCCTGCCGTTTTGCCATTCAAAGACGTAAGGCGGCAAAACATTAAGTAAAGTATTGCATTTAAATAATCGGTTTGCTATAATAATTACGCAATCTATGAATAAAATCAACTACGACAAAGAGCAAAGAAAAATAATTGAAAGTTTGGGGGAGAGCAAGCCAAAGCTTTTATTGCACGCCTGCTGTGCGCCCTGCTCTTCCGCCTGTTTAGAGCGGCTTAAGGACAATTTTAAAGTAACCGTGTTTTTCTACAACCCCAACATTGAAACGGAAGAGTACTTTAAGCGCAAGAACGAGCTTATACGCCTTATCAACGAAACGGGTTGGGCAGATTATATCGACTGCGAGCACGACACCCACGTATATTATAGTGCGGTCAAGGGATTAGAAAAATGCGCCGAAGGCGGAAAAAGGTGTGAAAAGTGCTTTTCTCTGCGCCTTGAGAGAACGGCAAGGGCGGCTAAAGACGGCGGATACGACTACTTTACCACCACATTGACCATAAGCCCGTTAAAGGACGAACAGCTGATAAATTCAATCGGATTAAGCTTAGAAAAAGATTTTTCGGTAAAATGGCTGCCTTCCGATTTTAAAAAGCAAAACGGATATTTGAGAAGCATCGCCCTTTCCAAAGAGCATAACCTGTACCGCCAAAACTATTGCGGCTGCATATATTCTATGCCAAAAGCTTGATTTGACGCCGTGATTATGATAAAATAAAAACGGTTATAGCCGTGTAAACTTAAGCTAAAAGGTATTGTAAGCGGGTTTTTCGGCGTAAGGAGTTTTATGGATATTAACAGATACACCCCACACTATTCTATAAACAAAAAGCATATGACCAAGCTTTCGGACTATTCCACCGAAGAGCTTTTCGAGCTTTTGTATGCAACGAGACAGATGAAGGCGAAGTTTGCCGCACACGAGCAGACGACGCTTTTACAGGGCGTTACCGTTGCGCTTTTATTCGGCGATATATCCCTTCGTACCCGTTCCGCCCTGCAAATCGGCATTAAACAGCTCGGCGGCGACAGCATTGATTTGCCCTATAACGAAAACGACTTACGCTACGGCGAAAACGTAGACGACTTGTTTAACGTGCTATACCGCTACGATATCGGCGCGCTCGTCACAAGGGGTATTCCCCAAAAGGATTTGGAAAGGTATGAAAAGCTTGTACCTATGACAATAATCAATTCCGCAAACGACGACTTCGTACCCATTCAGATTATCGGCGACTTGTACACCATTTGGGAAAAGAAAAAGAAGTTGGAAGGCTTAAAGCTTGCCTATATCGGCAAAGGCACAAACGTTGCGTCGTCGCTTATTATGGGCGCGGTCAAGTGCGGTATGCAGGTTTCAATCGCCACCCCCGACAGCTACCCCGTAAAAGCCGAACACCTTGAAAGTACAGAGCAGTACGGTACGATTGAAGTCACCGACGACCCTGCGCTCGCCGCAAAGAATGCGGATATAATCTATACGAACAGCTACAACTACCACCACTTAACCGACCCCAAGGAAGCCGAAATATTATCGCCCTATAAAATCAACAACCGCTTGATGGCTCAGGCGAGCGGCACGGCTATGTTTATGCACCCCCTGCCTGCAAGAAGGGGTACGGAAGTAACCGCCGACGTAATAGACGGCAAGCAGAGCGTCGTATACGACCAGGCGGCAAACAAGCTGCACGCAATCAAGGCGATTTTGGCGTTGTTAATTAAATAATTTGCCCAAAGAAAAGTTTAAGCACACCGAGCTTTCGGTGTGCTTTTTTAATTTCTTTCGCGCTTTTCGCTCTTTATCCGCTTTGCGCCTGAGAGAACTTTACTCGGGTTTTGCCTGAGAGCGCTTGAATTCGACCACGACTATTTCGGGGCGGTTGAAAAGCCTTATCGGGCATTGAGAATTGCCAAGCCCCCTGCTGATTATCTCGGCGGTGTCGCCGCAGGTATGCACGCCCGACGTATACTTCGGGAATAACCCCTGACCGGGCGAATAGATACCTATATCCGTAAACGGCACTCGCCATTGTCCGCCGTGAGCGTGACCGCACAAAACGCAGTCATAGCCGGCTAAGGCGTATTTTTGAATATACTGCGGTAGGTGCGCAAGCAGTAATTTATACTCTTGACCGCCGCCTTCGCCCCCCTGCGCAATATGGAAAAATTTACCGCCTTTAATATCCGCACAGTTTACTCCGCACACTTTAAGTCCGCACACGTCAACCGATTCGTTTTCCAACACGACGGCGCCTGCGATAGCAAGGCGAGCTTTTAGCACCCTATACCTCTTATTGCGCATTTCGTGATTGCCGCTTACGTAGTATACGGGGGCAATTTTTGAAAGGCTTTCCACGGCGTTTAACGCAACGGAAATATCTTTATCCCTGTACTTATGAATGATATCGCCCGTAATTGCGATAATATCGGGCGACTGCTCTTTAACCTTTTCAATAAGGCGAGCGTTTTTCTTGCCGAACGCCTTGCCGTGCAAATCGGAAAGATGAACGACCTTTACGCCTTCCACCCTGATTTTGGGGCTTTCGACAACGTATTTCGTAACGCCCAAAAGGTTGTTGGAAAGGTATATAAACAGGGCTATACCGACAATTAAAATTGCCGCCCCTATGCAAATAAGTGCAATATATATGGGCTCCATTTCAGTTTTTTGCAATTATCCTGTATATATTTTTACCGCAGGAAATAAACTTCTGCTCGTATTCGGTGACTATATTTTCAGGGTCGGCAAGGGCGGTTAAATCTTCACAGCTTTCCAAAATTTCATAGCCGCTTTGATTATAGCTTTCAAGCGAGAATAGATAGAAATCTCTATCGTCCGTCTTTTGCGAAATTATCCCGCCCTTTTCAAGCAAAAGCTTATACTCTTCCAAAAAGCGGGGGTGGGTTAAGCGCTGTTTTGCATAGCCGAGCTTGGGCAGGGGCGTGGAGAAGTTTAAATATATTTTCTTAATGATGCCGTCGGGGATATACTTTGGCAGCACTTCCGCCGCACAGTTTAAGAAAAAGACGTTTTTAATCCCTTCCCTTTTCGCCCTTTCCGCCGCAGACACCACCACGTTTGAAATTTTTTCCACGGCGATATAGTTTGTATTCGGGTTGCGTTTTGCAAGCTCGCAGACAAACGAGCCGAAGCCGCAGCCTATCTCAAGCTCGATATTATTTTCGTTGCCGAAAATTTGGGAAAAGTTTAAATATTCCTTTTCCTTAACGGCGTTTTTCATATTTTTATCGGTGATTTCGGGTACGAGTAAGATATCCGAACAGCTTAAAAGTCTTCTATCCAAATGGGGTTTTCTGTGCATTCTCATAGTAAAAATTTTAACATATACACCCCGTTATAAGCAAGTGAAAAAGTAACGGTTTAATTTTATTTTTATTTTTTGAATTTAAGTTTTATAACCGCACCTGCGATTTATATATAGGCGTACCGCTTTTACTTTGGCGGCACGAACACGTCAGATTGAAAAATGCGAATAATTTGAAAGCAAGTCGGTTTTTTGCGTCGGGTGGAAAATATCCATAAAAACGCTTGACTAAATATAAGGAGATAAAAACGATGAGCATTTTTCAAATTATCGATGCTTTTGCCTTTTACGGGTTCGACGTTATTTTGCTTGCGGCGTTGACTTCGATTACGGTGCAGATTTTGAAAAAGACCGTGCTTAAAAGGTGCAATAAAAAGGTGTTCACCTTTCTGCCCTTTATCTTCGGCACTCTCTTCTACGCGGCGTATACGGCGGTTAGGCATTTAAGCCTTGAGTTCCTTGTCGAAAACTATATAACCGTCTTAGAATACGGTTTTTCGGTAGGCACTTTGGCAACCTTAACCTACGTTTGCTACGAGCAGTTTTTGCAAAATAAGAGTACCGTTTCCGCAACCGAAGGCGTTATCGCAACGCTTATAGCGGGCTACGTTCCAAACGATAGCGTGGAAAACGTAGCAAAGCTTATTGCGGAAGCTATCGGCAAGGACGTCTTAGGCGACGGCGCGAAAAAGACTGCGGAAATACTGACGGAAAATCAATCCGAAGGCGTTTCCCAAAACGACGTTAAATTGCTTGCAAAACTCATTATCGAGACGCTTGCGCATATTAACGCATAAGCACTTTTCGTAAAAAGGCGTATAAGCCCGTAAAGGGCGCAAAAGGCGGCGGTCGCAACCGAAAATCGGTTGCGACCGTTTTCTTTACCCTGCAAGCTTTAACGCCGCACCCCTTCCGCTTTACGCCTATCCTTTCGCCTTACCCTGCCGAGCGGAGTTTGACGTCGTATACGACGGTGAGCGTTTTAATAATACTGTCCTTTAGCGTTTCGTAGTATTTGTTTTGTTTTTTATAAAGCAAATCCTGCGCACCCAGGACATCGCAACGAATACTCTCGGTATATGCATACAAATCCCCCATATAAGTTTTTATAGTTTCTTCGCACAGGCGTAAGACTTCGGGCGGGGTTTCCTTTTCGCCCCGTTGCTTATCACGCTTAATCTTGTCGTCCTGCACCTTTGCCGCCGCCGAAAAGGAAAGCTTTAGTACGGGTACGCCCTTTTCCACCTTTAAGGAAACGTCGCCCTTACAGTCCCGAACGCTGATTGTAGTAGCATTCTCACCTTCACCGCAGGCGACGTATGTTCGGCGTATTTCGCCGTTTAATAGGTTAAAGGCGAACGCCTGCTCCTTACTCAAAATTCCTGCAAGCACGCCGCTGTTGAAAACCGCCGTCTTGCCGCAGAAAAATTCGATATTTTCTCCGCCCTTTTCCTGCGACTGCCCCTTTGAGCCGCCCTCGCCGCCCGTATCCTGCCCGTTTTCTCCGCCTGAACTATCGCCGCTTTCACCGCCGGAAACTTCGATATAAGGCATATACGACGCTTTACTTTTAGAGTAGTACCCCTGACCGAAGTCGTTCAAATTTGCGGTCGAAACGTTTGCAGATTTTTGCGCTTCGTCCGAAAGCAGCCTATCCACCGAATCGGTCACCGAATCGCCGTAGGGCAGTTGCATAGAAAACAGGTCGCCAGCCTTGCCCTTGCAGGCGGCAATCTTGGGGGTAAGCCCCGAATACTCGTTGGAAAAGAAGTAGTTAAGCTGTGAATTTATATCCTTATCGAAACAACTTTCGCCCACGATAATAAGCTTACAGAATACGAGCTTGGGGTAAAAACCCGTCTTGACGTTTACGTCGTTTAACGCGTCCGCAACCGAACTGCCCCTGCCCGTTACGACGGTGAATTGAGTGTTCTCGCCGTTTTCGGCAGGCATAGGCACGGCGAGCTGAGCGGTTAAAACCATCTCGTCCTTTTCATCGAAGTCGACGCCGACGCCGATTATAACCGAAGTCTTTCTTAAATCTACGAGTCCGAAGTCGTTGGTGAAAAACAACGCGGATAGCACGGCGATTAAAAGGGCTATAAAAAGACCGCTAAGGCGTTTTAAAAGGCTCTCTTTCTTCATCTCTTATCCCCCCTTTTCAACAGCCACGCGCACAGCGGCAGGACGTACGCAAAGATTAGCGCAGGTATCCAAAACCACCTTGAAGCGGCTTGATACAGGGGCGAAAACTTGTTGTTTACGACGAAGGTTATTACTATTAAAACGGCGTTTACAATAAGCGACAGCGCCGAGCGTTTATCCCACCCGAACGCCAAGCTTAAACAATGCACGCTCGCCTGAATATGCAGAATTATAGCAAACAAAATTACGATATCTAAGGCATATAGCAGGGTCAAATCTATTCTGCCTACGTAGCTTATCGCAGGGAAAAAGACAGAAATTTCGTTGAGTAGAAAGGTGCGTGACGGCGCCATAGCCCCGTAGACTGCGTAAAAAATCGCAAGCAGGGCGATAACTATTAAGCCGCCGAATAAATACGATAGAGTAATTTTAGCCGCGTCCCCCTTTTTATAGCGGAAAGAGCCCATAAATATCAGCAAAAACGCACTATCCGCATACTTAAACGCCGCCGAAAGCGCACCGCCAAAAAGCGACGGAACCGAATGGGAAAACACGGGCAACAGGTTAGAGTATTCCCCCTGCCCTGCCGACATAACCAAGATTGCGGTAATACTTATTAAAAATACGGGCAGGCAGATATCGGCGCACCTGCCTGAGTTGGTAAACGACTTAGCCCCTGCGTAAATTGAGAATATGAAAAAGGGCAAAAAGACGTATAATGACGGCACGGTGTCGTAGAAGGCGGAGTGAATTAAAAGCTGCTGCTCGACCATAGGCACGATTGCGGCGAGAATAAAGTACAGCGCAAAGAGCGCGTAAACAATCCTTGCAACTACCTTGTTGAAGGTACTCTCTAAAAGCTGAAAAAAGCTCTTATCCGTACGCGACGACAGATATGCAATCGACCATATGATAGCCGTCTGCATCGCAAGGTCGAAAAGGGCGGGAAAGATTAAATCGTTTCCGCTTGACGACGCCGCCGCGGAAGGATAGATAATTAATTTTAGTACGGCGTTGTACGCAATTAAAATAAAGCAGACCTGCCGAACGGACATTCTCTCTTTCATCTCTTTTCCTTAAATCTCGTTTTATTCGGCGAACCCAAAACCTTAGGGCGTTTGGGCAGAGCCGAGAAGTTTGCCTTATATATAGAATCTGCCATATCACGCGTTATCATAGGCGCAAAGGGCGCAAGCAACGGCACGCCGTAGTCCTGCTCGGTGCATAGATAGCAAAGTATATACGCCGTTAAAAGCACTATGCCGAAAGTGCCTATACTGCCTGCGACAATCAAGTATAAAAACCGCAAAGTCGTAGTCGTCTCCACCATATCGGGCACGGTGTATAAACAGATTGCCGAAAAGGCGATGATGATTACCGCAGGGGTGGAAATTATACCCGACTTTACCGCCGTGTCGCCCAAAACGAGCGCGCCGACGACCGAAAGGGCTAACCCGACGTATTTGGGCATACGCACGGACGCTTCGTTTAAAACTTCCAACACGAACAGCGTTAAAAAGATTTCCACGCTCGGCGATAGGGGTATTCCTGCGACCGAGCTTGCAATTTTAAAGAGCAGTTTTGCAGGAATTAATTGAATTTTAAAAAGCTGTGCGCAGACGTAAAAGGCGGGCAACCCCACCCCGACGAGTACCGACGCCACCCTAATAAAGCGCAGAATGGTCGCCCTGTAGCTTACGGCGTAGTAATCTTCCGCCGACTGAAAATCTTCGGTTAAAATATAGGGCACGGTAAGAGCTATGGGCGAGCCGTCTACGATTATCCCCACCCTACCTTCGCAGATTTTTGCGCAGAAAATATCGGGCTTTTCGCAGGTGGAATTGCGCCGAAACAGCGAGCGCGGACGCTTGGAAATAAAGCCTGCGATATAGGACGAATCGGGGATTAAATCAATCTCTTTGTTCAAAATCTTCTCTTCGACCTTCTTTGCAAGCCCCTGCGGACACACCCCGTCTAAATAGCAGAGCGCAACCGCCGTCTGGCTCTGCTTGCCGACCGTTATAGTTTTAATCTGCAGTTTTTCGCTTTTAACCCTTTTTCTCACAAGCCCCAAATTGACTTTGATATCTTCGGTAAACCCCTCTCTCGGACCCTTAATTGTTATCTGCGTAGGCGGTTCGGCGACGGCTCTCCCCGGCGGACTCTTTACGCCTATTATAAAAACCTTACTCTCGCCGTCGATAATAAGGGCGGCGTTACCGTCGGAAATAGCCTTTATAACCTTTGCATCCTTTTCTTCTTCCTTAACTTCGGGCGATGCGAGCAAAAGCTTAATCTCTTTTTCCCCGTCGCTTTCCTTGACCGCACGCAGGGGCTTTACGATAAGCTCGCCTATCATATTTTTATCTACTATTCCGTCGGCGTAAATTACGGCAAACTTTTTGCCGTGCAGGGAATTGAACTCGAACACGAGAATATCCTGCGAAGATAGTTTTTGTTTTATCGCCTTAATGCGGCTTTGTAAATCGCCATTCATATCTAAAATATTATTTGCAGAATTTTGCGTATAATACGGGCGTAAAAAGGCTTTTGCTCGCCTTGTAAGGCAATTGACACGGGGCTTGGTCAAGTGATATAATTTTTGGCAAATGAATACTATATCTTACGAAAGCAAATTCTTTAACCCCACCGACACCTTGGAATGCGGACAGATTTTCCGCTTTGAAAGCTTTAAAAAGGGGTATAGGGTCATATCCCGAGACAAGGCTTGCTATATCTATTCGGAAGGCGAAAAGACCTTTATAGAGAGCGATGATTGCGACTATTTTTACAATTTTTTCGATTTGGACAGAAACTACGGGGAAATAATTGAGAAAATGGAGAGCTTCGGCGTGCCGGTATTGTGCAGGGCGGCGAGTGCGGCAAAGGGCTTAAGGCTGTTAAATCAGGACCCTGAAGAGATGATTTTTTCCTTTATAATCTCTCAAAACAACAACATTCCACGCATTAAAAAAATAATAAACGGCTTATGCAGAGAGCTTGGGGAAGAGAGAGAATTTATGGGCGAAAGGTATTACGCCTTTCCCACCGCCGCAAAAATGGCGCAAAAGGACGCTTCCTTTTTTAAGAGCTTGGGGGCAGGCTACAGGGACGCCTTTCTTTTCGACACGGCTTGCCGCATAGAGCGCGAAGGCGTTGAACGCTTGAAAAATCTATCCGCAGACGATTTGAGAAAGGAGCTTTTATCCTTTAAGGGAATAGGTCCTAAGGTTGCCGACTGCATCTCCCTTTTCGGCTTTAAAAAGACGGAGAGCTTCCCCGTAGACACCTGGATAGAAAAGCTGTACAGGGAAGACTTTTTAGGCGAGCTTAAGGACAGGAACAAAATCTCGGCGTACTTTAAAAATGCGTTCGGGGAATATTCGGGGTACGTTCAGCAGTATTTATTCTATTTTAAACGGCAAAACTTATAATATGCCCGATTACTTTTCCCACGCAATTTGCGCACAAAAAATTTTAGAAAAATGCAATAAAAAAACACGTTCTTTGATTTGCGACGGCACCTTATTCTACTTGGGCGCTCAGGGCGGAGACGTGTTTTTTACTTATAAATTAAACTTAGGTCAAAGCAACTTAGGCAGGCGGCTGCACGCAATTTCGGCGTATAATCTCTTTTGCCAACTTAAAGAGACGAACTTGAGCTACGCCTGCGGTTTTGCCACGCATTACGCGTTAGACAGCACTTTGCACCCTGCCGTATTTGCCTTTGAAAAAAGCTGCCGCACCCCCTTTGCGCACCTGCGCTTTGAAAGCGACTTGGGGCTTTATATAAGCCGCAAATACGGCGTTACCCGCCGCATATTGCCCTATGAAAAGGTAATAGGTGCAACCTTTAAGCTTTACGACAGTATAGTTAAAATCGAACCGCAAATCACCCTTACGGGCGTAGAACGCTGCCTTAAACGCTATTTTGCGCTAAGCCGTGAAATGCTGAAAAGAAAGCGGTTAACCTACGCCTTAAGCTACGACTTTTCGTCGCTGTCGGGCGCGGTGGACGATGCGGTGTCAAAAGGCGTATCCTGCGTGGAAGCGGTTGCGGACGGCAATATCTGCGAAGAGTTGTTTTCAAGCCCTTTCAACGCAAAGTAGCCGTCGAACACCCTATCGTACACGCTGTGGCACAGGGCGGCTTCGTACAGTTCGTCCTGCGTAATCTCGTCCGCAACGCCGCCTTCAGACGACAATTGCAGGACTAAATACCGCTTATCATCCAACATCTTAAACGCCTGCAAAAAGGTGACGGAATTATCGCATAAGACGTACTTGACTTCTATCCCCCTTTTCAGCCTACCGCCCGACGAGAAGTTTATAAGACTCGCTTTGGGCGGTTTTTCAAATATTGACAGCGTTAAAAAGGCGGCAAGCACCGCAAGCGAAAGGTTATAGCCCGTCAAAAAGAATGCAACTATAAGCCCGACTGCGCAGAGTGCGGCAATGACCTTGATAACGATTAGCGAAGTGCGTTCGCTTATATACCTGCGCAAAAGGCACCCAAGCGCCCTGCCGCCGTCTAAGGGATAGGCGGGCAACAGGTTGACTACAAGCATTGCAATATTCGCCTTCATAACCGTGTCGGTGTATGCGTAGCTTTCGGGGAAGAACCACCAAAGCCCTGCCAAAAACACGCAAAGACAGGCGTTTACAAATGGACCTGCAAGGGCGAGAGCAAGCTCTTCTTTCGGGCGGATACCTTCAATATCGTACACGGCGGAGGCTCCGTACGGCATAATTTTAATCTCGCTGCACGCATACCCCGTTTTTGCGGCGTAAAAGATATGACCGCACTCGTGGATAAGGGCGGTCATAAGACATAGCAAAATATTAGTTAGTCCGCCAAATACTGCGCACAGCAGCATAACCAGCAAAAACAGCGGATGTATTTTTATTTTCACGAATTCCAGACGGGCACCGCCCCCGTAAGCGTGTAGCAATTAAGCAGCGTTTCGCCGTCGTACATACTTATTTTAACTTCGTTTTCGCCGCCCGAATAGGCAAAGGGCAGGTTGCCCTTAACTTCTTCCCCCACGCCCGAGTAGACGGTGCTTAACCCCGTTACCACGCTGCAAAAGGACGAAGTATGTTCAATCTTTACGGTATACGTGCCGCCGTTTTCAGTAATGCTTGCCACCTGACCGTCGCAGAGCGGATAGACGGAAGTCTTTTCCGTAAAGTACAGTACGCCGTCAGCCGTTGCGGCAACGGTAGCGTCGGAAGTTTCGCTGACGGGCGAAGTCAAAGTAAATTCTTTGTACGGCGTCTCCTTAGTCTCTACTGCGGAGAGCTTTCCGACGAAGGTATTAATCGCCGTGTTGGGCAAAAAGAAATTGCATAAAAAGATTCCCGTTGCAATCAGGCAGGCGAGTACCGCTTCGCATATAATCACCGCACCCAACCTATCCTTCTTTTTTGCAGGATACGCAGGGGAAGATAGGTCTTCGGCGTAGGTGAAAGAGCCGTTCCCGTCCCCTTCTAAAGCCCCTTCAAGCCTTTGGTTCACACTATCGATTGCGCTTGATTTCAAGTCGTCCTGCCCCTTTCCCCTGCGTGCAAAAAGGCTCTTCTTTTTGACCACGTTTACGGTACTTACGGGTATTTCCAACATTTGTGCGTATTCTAACCCTTCGTTGAATTGATTAGTCTGGTTCATTAATGCTTGCTCCTTATCTCGTCGTTCAATCTAATATACGCAACGGACAAGCAGTTAAGAACGGTGTTTAAAACTTTTTATTAATTTTTAGCGAGCGAATTTGCAAGGGCGGCAAACTGCTCGGGCGATAGGCTTTCGCCCCTTACGGCAAGGTCAAGCCCACAGCCTTTAATAAGCTCTTCCGCCTGAGTTCTATTGAGCGAGAAGTTGTTAATAAGGTTATTTACGAGCGTCTTTCTCCGTGAAGAAAAGGCGGCTTTAACGACTTTTTTATAGAGCTCTTCGTCCATTACGTCAAGCCGTTTTTCTTCTAAATCAATGCGCACGACCGCACTATCCACGTTGGGGCTGGGGGTAAAGCGTTCCCTGCCCACCCTTTCTAAAATAGTGCACTTTCCGCGAAGGGCTACGTTTGCCGTTATTGCGCCGTAGTCGGGCGTGTCCGCCTTTGCGCACAGCCTTAGGGCGACTTCTTCCTGCACCATAACGGTTATCGATTTGCACTTTTTAGACCGCTCCACGAACAGCATTATAAGGGGCGTAGTTATATAATAGGGCAGGTTGGCAACGACCAAGTACTCGCCTAAGCCCTTTTCAATCTCGTCTAATCTCAAGCGCAAAAAGTCCTGAAAGATGATTTCCGCGTTGTCCACGCCTGCAAGCGTGCGGGCAAGCACGGGCTTTAAAGACGTATCGATTTCGTACCCGTACACGTACTTTGCCTTTTTTGAAATGGCTTTGGTCAGCGTACCTGCGCCGCAACCGATTTCGATAACGGTGCTGTCTTTAGTGACACCTGCGCCGTCCACTATGCGATTTAACAGCTCTTCGTCGCCTATAAAGTTCTGCCCGAACTTCTTTTTAAAGGTAAAGCCGGTGCCGTCTATTGCAGAGCGCAACCCTTTTTCCATAAACTTCCTACCTTTCCGCCGCATATAAAGGCGGCAATTATCAATACTTATTTTAGTCCCGTTGGGGACGGGTACAAAAGATTAATAAAGCCGAAGTATCTACTTCGGCTTTCGGTTTTTTTAACCAAGCTTAACAAACAGCCTATGGGCGTTATCCCACACTATCTTTGCCATCTCTTCTACGGTTAACCCCCTGATATCCGCCATGCAAGCGCATATTTCAGGAATGGATAGCGACGTGTTGGGGAACGTGCCGTACTTGCTTTGCGGCGGCATATAGGGGCTGTCCGTCTCGGTTAAAAGCCTGTCGACGCCTAAACCGCCTATCGTCCTTTTTGCCTTTTTTGCGCCCTTCCAGGTGCTTGCGCCGCCGAATGAAAAGCAGATACCCAACTTTTCAAACTCTTTAGCAAGCTCGGCAGAATGTGAATAACAATGCAAAAGTGCGCCGTGCCTTAAAAGCTTACTATGCTCGGTAAGTAGTGCAAGCATATCTTCTGCGCAGTCCCTTGAGTGAATCTGTACGGGCATTGAAAGCCTGTCTGCAAGATATAGCTGCCTTAAAAACAACTCGTGCTGCAAGCCCTTATCCGTGTCGGGATAGTGATAGTCCAGCCCTATCTCGCCCAAGGCAACGCACTTAGGGTGTGCGCACAGCTTTTCAATCTCGTCCAAGTCGCCTTCCCTATACTTAGAAAGCTCGGTCGGGTGAAAGCCTGCGGTGAAATAGACGCCGTCGTACTTTTCGGCAATCTCTTTTGATATATAAGAAGATTTTAAATCAAACCCGACGGTTATCACCTTTTTAACGCCGCTTAAAGCAAAGCTATCAATAAGACTGTCTAAATCGCCGTAGTTTTCATAGTCCAAATGACTGTGTACGTCAATATACATTAAGATAAAATACTTCCGTCGGGAATATCCTTTTCGGGGCTGACGATAGAGAGAGTGCCGTCGGGCGCTTCCGCACAGACAATCATACCTTCGCTCTTAATGCCCTTCATCTCTCTGGGGGGCAGGTTGGTAACGACTATAACCTTTTTGCCCACCATCTCTTCGGGGGTGTAGTGCTTTGCAATGCCCGACAAAATGGATAAGGTCTTGTTGCCCACCTTGACCGTTTCGTGCAAAAGCTTGCTCTTTTTAACGGCTTCGCACGCAGTTACAAGCCCGACCTGCAGCCTTACCTTTGCAAAGTCGTCTATGGTTATTTCAGGCACGCTCTCTTCTTCGGGGGCGGGGTTTGCTTCCGCCATCTGCTTTGCGGCAATCTCGTCAATCTTGCCCTTGATATCCGCAAAGTTAACCCTTTCAAACAGCGTTTCAGGCTCTGCCACAACCTTGTACTCTTGCTTTACTCCAAAGGTTGTAAGGGCGTTATAATCTCTCACTTCACAGCCGATTTGCCCTGCAATCTTTTGCGCCGTTTGGGGCATAAAGGGCGCTATCATTGCGCCGCCGATTGCAATCGCTTCCAAAAGGTTGTACATAACCTGCTCAAGTCTCGGCATATCCGCCTCGTTTTTGGCAAGAATCCAAGGCGTAGTTTCGTCTATATACTTATTCGCACGCCTGAAAAGCGACCAAACGCTGTCGAGTGCGTCTGCAATCTTAAACTCTTCCATTGCGCTTTCAAAGCCTTCAAACGCCGATTTTGCGCAAGCAGCGAGTTCGCCGTCCACTTCTGCGCTCACGCCCGTAGGCTTAATCGTGCCGCCAAAGTACTTGTTAGCCATTGCAACCGTACGCTTAACCAAGTTGCCCATAGTGTTTGCAAGGTCGGAATTAATTCTCTCGCAGGTGAGTTCCCACGTAATTACGCCGTCCGAATTATAGGGCATTTCGTGCAGGACGAAGTAGCGAACCGCGTCCACGCCGAAAATCGACACAAGGTCGTCGGCGTAGATTACGTTGCCCTTGGACTTGGACATCTTGTCGCCGCCCTGAAGTAGCCAGGTGTGACCGAACACCGTTTCGGGCAAGGGCTCGCCCAACGCCATCAAGAAGATGGGCCAGTAGATGGTGTGGAATCTTATTATATCCTTGCCGATAACGTGTACGTTTGCAGGCCAGAAATCTTTATACGCTTGAGAAGGATTTTCCACGTCGTAGCCTAAGCCCGTGATATAGTTGGTGAGTGCGTCAAGCCAGACGTAGACGACGTGCCTATCGTCGAAGTCAACAGGGATACCCCACTTAAAGGAAGTACGGGAAACGCATAAATCCTGCAATTTAGTCTTTAAAGTGCCGTCGTCGATTGCCTTTAACAGCTCTTCGTCGCTCTTTCCGACGAACTCGTCTGCAAGCAAGAAGTTGTTGAACATCTCGTTCTTTCTTGCGGCGGGCTGAATGAACTTGGGGTGGGTTACGATATGCTTAACCAGCCTGTCTGCGTACTTGCCCATTTTAAAGAAGTACGCTTCTTCCTTTGCGGGCTTAACCTCCCTTCCGCAGTCGGGACACTTGCCGTCTACAAGCTGGCTGACCGTCCAAAAGCTTTCGCAAGGAGTGCAGTACATACCTTCGTAGGAAGATTTATAGATATCCCCCTGCTCGTAGAACTTTTTAAATATTTTGGCAACTTCTTTTTCGTGATAGTCGTCGGTCGTGCGGATAAACTTATCGTAGGAGACGTTCATCATATCCCAGATAGATTTAATCTCGCCGGCAACGTCGTCTACGAACTGTTTGCACGTCACGCCCTTTGCGGCGGCTTTTTGCTCTACCTTTTGACCGTGTTCGTCCGTACCCGTCTGGAAAAGGACGTTATAGCCCTGCATACGCTTAAATCTTGCGATAGCGTCGCACAAAATAGCTTCGTAAGTGTTGCCGATATGGGGTTTACCCGACGTATAAGTAATTGCAGAAGTTAAATAGTAATTTTTCATAGCTATAAAATATTACCACATAAGGGGCGAAATGTAAATTATTTTAAAGAATAATCAGGCGGTATAAATAATATAATTATTTATCAAAGGTTAAAATCCTTAAATTCTATTAAACTATGAACGCAGTATTTATTACGATTTGCCTGACTTCTGCAATAATTATGCTTATATCGTCGCCCACGCAGTTTTTGCCAGCCGTGCTTGCAGGGGGCGAAAGCGCGCTAAAGTGCGCCGTTACGCTCTTTTGCATATACGCGTTCTGGATGGGGCTGTCCGCCGTTGCGGAAGAAGCGAAGATTACCCACTCTATCGCAAGGCTTTTAAACCCTGCTTGCAGAAAGCTGTTTAAAACTAAGGATACGGACGCGGTTAAAAATATCGCTATGAATATAGGGTGCAACCTTTTAGGGATAGGCGGTGCGGCAACCCCGTACGCCGTAGCCGCAATAGGCAGGCTGGAAAGGGAAGAAAACTACTTTGCACAGGACTTGCTGTTTATTATAAACGCAACTTCTATTCAGCTTATACCTGCAACGGTAATAGCCCTACGGGCGGCGCAGGGAAGCGTAGCCCCGCACGATATAACCCTGCCGTCGTTTATTGCCACACTCGTATCCACCGTGTGCGGCGTTGCCGGATATATGGCGTATAGTAAGTTTAAGCGCAGATGAAGTACGTTATACCCGCAATTTTCATAGCCGTCCTTTTGATTGCGGCGCTTAAAAGGGTGAACGTGTTTTCAGCTTTCACCAAAGGTGCAGGCGACGCGGTGCAATTTATATTGTCGCTGTTGCCCTTACTTGCCTGCACTTTTATTATGTGCGAGCTGTTTGAACGCTCTTCCCTTTCCCAAATGCTTGCGTCCTTTCTATCCCCCGTTTTTAACTTTTTAGGCGTACCGCCGCAGTTGACCAAGCTTATTTTAATCAAGCCCTTTTCGGGAAGCGGCTCGCTTGCGTATTTAACGCAGATATTATGCGAATACGGCGCGGACAGCTATATAGGGCGGTGCGCGTGCGTTCTGTACGGGTCGAGCGAAACGGTGTTCTACGTGTCGGTTGTTTACTTTGCCGCAAGCAAGCAAAAAAAGCGGCTTATACCGATAATTATAATTTTATGCGCAACGCTAATTTCCACCGTCGTTTCCTGTCTTTTGTGTCGAATTATGTAAATTTTCAGTAATTGAAAGCAATATTCACACGCAATTATGTGAATTTGAGCGTTTTTTTCATATTATGTTATCACATATAAAATATAAATTTTTCAAAAAAAATTTTTCAAACAATTTACTTTACCTCGAATAAAAGTATAATTATTAGTGTAAGCAACAGTTGTGCTTACCTTAACACAGTTCATTCATTTTCCCCCTTATCATACGAAAGCGGCGTTGACAATAGTCGGCGTCGCTTTTGTTTATGGACGAAGCCGAAGGCGAGTTTCATAAATTTTGGCGTTGGTTTCGACCGGCGCCATCTTTGTTTATGGCGGGAGCGGTGTCCCCACCCGTCATTGCGAGACGGACGGAGCTTTAGCTACGGGCGCCGTGGCAATCTCGTCGGGTATGTGCGGACTGCTATAACATTTCTGCCCTTATTATTTATTAGGTTTAATTATTTAGAAACAGTAACAACATACCCGTTGGG
>CAMAHZ010000007.1 GCA_945834965.1 uncultured Clostridia bacterium
CAAATAATCATTACAACAATTAAGGTTTTAAAATGTCAAAATACTTTTCTTTTGAATTACAACACGTTGAAAAATATACCGGTGCGAGAGCCGGTGTTTTTCATACGCCCCACGGCGATATCTTAACGCCCGTCTATATGCCCGTCGGTACGCAGGCGACCGTCAAAGGCATATTGCCCAAGGACTTAAAACAGGCTGGGTCAAGCATAATACTTGCGAACACCTATCACCTTTACGAACGCCCCGGCGACGAGCTTGTAAAAAAGGCTGGCGGTCTGCATAAGTTTATGAACTGGCAGGGTCCTATTTTAACTGACAGCGGTGGTTTTCAGGTCTTTTCGCTTGCCAACTTGAATAAAATCACGGACGAAGGGGTATATTTTAACTCGTCAATCGACGGCAGACGGCACTTTTTCAATCCTGAAAACGCCATAGCCGTGCAGGAAAACCTGGGTGCGGATATTATAATGGCGTTCGACCAGTGTAGCGAATACGGCTACACGCACGACCAAGCTTACGCCGCAATGCAACGCACGGCGAAATGGTTAGAGAGATGCGTCGCCGCAAAGAAGAGAGAAGACCAGGCGCTCTTCCCCATAGTGCAGGGCAATTTCTATAAAGATTTACGCGGAAAAAGCTTGGAAATCTGCAAAGAATACGCTGTTGACGGTATAGCAATCGGCGGTCTTTCGGTCGGTGAACCTAAGCCTCTAATGTACGAAATTTTAGATTATTTAAAGCCTGCAATGCCCGAAAGCGTTCCCCGTTATTTAATGGGCGTTGGCTCGCCCGACTGTCTTATCGAAGGCGTAAAAAGGGGAGTAGATATGTTCGACTGCGTACTCGCAACGAGAATTGCCCGTAATGGTACGGCGTTCACGTCAAGGGGGAAGGTCGTCGCACGAAACGGTGCGTATAAAGAAGACTTCTCAACGCTTGACCCCGAGTGCGACTGCTATTGCTGTAAAAACTACACCAAGGCATATCTTCGCCATTTAATCAACGTTGGCGAAATGCTCTCGGCGCAGCTTTTAAGCTTGCACAACGTAACGTTTTTGCATAAACTAATGGCTGATATGAGAGAAGCAATCTTTGCGGACAGCCTTTTAGATTTTGCAGAAGAGTTCTATTCCAAGTACGGTTCACGCTAAATTCACACGTTTTTTGCAAAAAATCACTTGCCAAACTTGCCGTTGGTGGTTTATAATATTTTGGTAAAATATATTTACGGAGTAAAAATATGTTATTTTCTTTATTAGCAGAAGGTAGCACGGCTACGAATAACAACAGCTGGGTATCCTACGTTCTTATCGGCGTGCTTGTCGTAATTTTAGTTGCGTCTATGATTTTAATGAACCGTCGCAGCAAAAAGCGTGAAAAGGAAGCGCAGGAGCTTATCGACGCCGTTAAGCCCGGCAACAAGGTCACCACAATCGGCGGTGTAGTAGGTATCGTCGTTGAAGTCAACCCTGAAGACAACACTTTCGTCTTGGAAACGGGCAGCGAAGACCACGGCAAGTGCTATATCAAGTTCATTCGTCAGGCAATCTACGAAAGCGACGCAGTAGTAGAAAAGAAAGACGCCCAGTCTAAGTCGGACGACGCTAACGTAGCGGCTGAAGAAAGCGTTGAACCCGCTCAGGAAAGCGCAGAAGTTTCCGCACAGGAGCCTGCCGTTGAAGAAGTTGCGCCCGAAACGGAAGTTAATGAAGAAAAGCCTTCCCAAAAGAGCAAGAAAAATTAAGAAATAACCGTTCTTAAAAATTAAGCCCCCGCATATCGTAGATATCGTCGGGGGTATTTTTATGCTTAAAGAAAGCTTTGTTCAAGTTGCAAAGGCAACGCTTTTTGCCGTAGTATTCTCTTTGGTTTACGTGCTTATTTTTACGCTTGTTATTCAACTTACGCAATTATCGTCAACCGTAATAAAGCCTGTAAATCAAGTGTTTAAAATAATTGCCATCGCGCTCGGCTCGCTTATTTTTATACGCGGACAAAAGGGATATATAAAGGGTGCAATCGCAGGGCTGTCTGCGGCGTTAGTCAGCTATATAGTCTTTTCGATTATAGGCGGCTCGTTTGCAATCGGTTGGGCGTTTCTGCTTGAATTACTAATTTCCGTCGTGGCGGGTATGGTCACAGGGATAATAGCCGTAAACTTAAAAAAATCATAGACGAAAAAGCAAAAAACACTTGATTTTTGCCATAACATATAATATAATTTGACTATACGAATTAATTCGCTTAAGGAGAATGATTATGATTAAGACTATTGCTAAACCCGCAGAAAAGAAAGTAACCGCTTGCGGCGAGTGCAGAAGCACCTGCCAGTCTGCTTGCAAGACCAGCTGCACCGTCGGCAACCAGAGCTGCGAAAGAATTACCAGGGAAGAAAACCCTGAAAAGTTCAATAAGTAATTTTTCTATGACAACTTTTTAAGGAGCAGACTGCAATTCTGCTCCTTAATATTATGTGTTAAATCGGGCTGTCCGTAAAAAAGTTGCGGCGTGCCCATCTTTATTTTTTAAGGCGTTAAATTTACGCCTTTATACGGTTGATAAAAATATGGTTCACGTTTTTAAGTATAAAAATTTCAATTACATTTTCGATTCCGGCAGCGGCAGTCTGCACGAATGTGACGATAAGACTTACGATTACTTGGCGCATATGTTGGGGCAAAACGTAGATATCTCCTATTTATCTCAAGGCGAGATAAAGGAAATAGAAGGCGATATTGCCGCGCTTAAGGCGCAGGGGCTGTTATTTGCTCAGGAGACTAAATCGCGCCCCGTAAAGTCCAACGAAGTCAAGGCGCTCTGCATTCATATCTGTCACGACTGCAATCTTCGTTGCCGCTATTGCTTTGCGGACGAAGGCGCATATCACTCGAAACGTGAATTTATGAGTGAAGAGACGGCTAAAAAGGCAATAGACTTTTTGATTGAAAACAGCGGTCACAGAAAGGTTCTGGAAGTCGACTTCTTCGGCGGCGAGCCCTTAATGTGCCTTGACACCATTAAAAACGTAGTTTACTACGCAAAGGAAAAGGCGGCGGCAAAGGGTAAGAAATTCCTGTTCACGACGACGACCAACGCCCTGCTTTTAAACGACGACGCAATAAAATTCTTTAACGAAGAGATGGAAAACGTCGTTCTTTCGCTCGACGGGCGCAAGGAAGTACACGACGCCATAAGAAAGACTGTAAACGGTAAAGGCAGTTTCGATTTGGTTATCGGCAATATCAAAAAGTTCGTTGAGTCAAGGGGGGATAAGCACTATTACGTCCGCGGTACGTACACGGCTAAAAATCTCGACTTCGCTAAGGACGTACTCTTCCTTGCGGATAACGGGTTCGACTCTATTTCAATGGAACCCGTCGTAACCGACATTGACGATTTGGCGATTAAGCAAGAGCATCTTCCCACAATCTTAGCCGAATATGAAAATCTTTGCGACGAATATTTAAAGAGATACGAAGAAGGTAACGGATTTAATTTCTTCCACTTCAACGTCGATTTGGAAGGCGGACCCTGCCTTTCCAAGCGCGTTTCGGCTTGCGGTGCAGGCAACGAGTACTTCTCGGTTGCGCCCAACGGCGACCTGTATCCCTGCCACCAGTTTGTCGGCGACGAAAAGTTTAAAATGGGCAACGTGTTCGAAGGAAAGCTTAATTCCGACATTCGTTGCGTGTTTGCTGAAAACTGCCTGTTTACGAGAAAGAAGTGCGAAGATTGCTTTGCAAAGTACATTTGCAGCGGCGGTTGCAGCGCAAACAACTATCACTTTATGGGCGATTTAAACGAGCCCTACGCCATAACGTGCGAAATGATGAAAAAGAGAGTGGAGTGCGGTATGCACGTGCTTGCCCGTAAAAAAGAGTTGGCAAACAAAAATTAATTTGAACGATTAAAAAAATAAAGCCGTAAGCGGAGTAAAAATAGTTTTCAATAAGAAAATTATTTGACTACTCCGCCTTTTTTCTATATAATTATAAAGGTTATAAAGTATATTTCCGCAAGTGCCACGATTTAAGGCGATTTGCGGTTACTGAAGGAGAGCTTCAATGGGTAAGACAAAATCTATTGTCATAACCGTTTTGTTGGCGTTAATAATGGCGGTTGCGGCTTTTTTCGCCGTCGTGTCGTTTGACGTTGGTACGTCGAAGAGATACAATTCGATTTTAAGCAACGTCAGCTTAGGCGCAGATTATACGGGCTATGCTTACACCACAATCTATCCTGAAGGGGTTATTACCGCTTCGGATTATAACGGTCTTGTAGACGAGTATACGTCCGCCGGTACGGGTAGCGGATTGACCGACCCTGCAACCAAGTATGAACAATGCGGCAACCTGTACGTTGACAAGGACGAGCATTCCGATATAGACGCACTCAAAGCGTCGGTTGCGTCGGATGCAAAAATTCTCAACGCAAGGTTTGGTCAAAAGGGTTATTCGTCCTACGGCGTAGCAGTCGAAGACGGCTTGTCAATCAAAATTTCCGTTCCCACGTATTTCACTTCCGCACAGTTTGCAAGTTTAGACGAAGACGGAAGAAGTACTCGCCTTTCAGCTGCAACTGCGGCTCTGTCAACGATTACGTCTGCAGGCACTCTCACGCTGAGAACTTCAGACACTTCAATCGAAACGACGGACGCCAACGGCAACGCAAAGACCTACGATATGGTCAAGCTCGGCAGCGACGAGTGGGCGGATAAGGCTACGGTCGACGGTTCAAAGACATATTCGCTTTCAAAGGACGACGTAGCGCCTTATTTCAGCTCGATAACGGGCGGAAGTATCGGCTCGACGGCAGTTTTAACCTTTAACTTTACGGCAGAAGGAAGAGAGAAGATTAAGGAAATAACCACCTTAGTCGCAAGCTCTTCAAGCCAGACTCTGTACTTCTTCGTCGGCGACAGCCAGCTCGTGGGTTACAGCAGTTGCACTTCGCCTATCGATTCGGGTTCGATTAGCTTACAGACTAACGACGCAGATACGGCAAGAAACATTGCAATCACCTTAGATTCAGTCGTAAAGGGCAATGTGCTTTCGTTGCAGTACGGCGACGTAAGCGTTGCTTCTCAAAAATCTAACGGCGGAATTTCCGCAATTTTAACCTTAGTTGCCTGCGTTCTCTTGTTTGCAGGGCTCGTAGCGTTCTTGACGGTCAAGTATAAAAAGCTCGGTGCAATCACTTCCGCAATTGCATTCTTATTCGCACTCGTAGAAGTATATGCGCTTCAATTGCTTTCAATCACGGTAACCTTTGCGGTCGTATTTACGTGCGCCGTGCTTATCGCCCTGTTTGCAATAAGCTGCGCAATCGTATTTGCCGAAGTTAAACGCCTTACCCTTACGGGCAGAACCATTCAGGCGTCCATTAAAGACGCGTATAAAAACGTCCTTATGACTATAACCGACCTTCACCTTGTGTTGGTAGTCGTTGCGATTTTACTTGCAACCATAGGCGTTGGCGAAGTTGCCGCTTGCGGTCTTATTTCCGTAATAGGCGTCGTGGCAAGCTACGTATTGTACTGGTTCACGAGATTTATGTGGTACGTAACTTCATCCCCCGAAAAGGATAAATTCAAATTTGCAGGCTTAAAGAGGGTGGTGTACGAAGATGACTAATTTAAAGGTTTGCAAAAAACTTCACGTTTTCATTTTTATAAGCGTAATATTTATTGCCATCGGTATGGCGATAGGCACGGTTTGCCACTTCGTAGCTAACGGCTTTTTCAACTATGGCGGTGAGTTTGCTTCCTACAAGAGCATTACGGTTAGTTATTACTATTCCGAGCATAATGAAAATACCAACGTCGAGGAAATCTGCAAGTATGCGGTTGCAGGCGTAAACCCTGTTGAAGTAAGCTATGCAACGAATGAGTTGAGTGAAGAAATAGTTTACAAATTCTCAGCCACTACCGATAACGCAAAGCTTCAGGCAATTGTAGATGAAATCAATTCAAACTTTACGGGTTTAGAGAGCGGTGCAATCTTGCACGAAGGAGTTGTTAACGAAGGCGGCGCAAAGAATATAGTCTATGCGGCAATAGCACTTGCGTCTGCGGCGGCGTTCCAGTTCCTGTACTATATCATTCGTTATAAACTTCGTGCGGCGTTCTCAGCGTTGCTCGCTTGCGTTCATAATCTCGGCGTTTATGCGGCTTTGCTCGCCGTAACGAGAATACCTGTCGGAACCGAAGCCGTTGCAATCGGTGCGGCAGTAGTGCTTATAACCATGATTTTGAGTGGCTTGTTCTTCGATAGAACGAGAAAGAATTTCAAGAACGAAAAGTTCGTAAAGACGGACAGGGTAGAAGTTGTCGAAACTTCCGCGTCGGAAATCCGCATTATCACCGTTACTGCGCTCGTTGCTCTTGCAATCGCAGCAGTCGTCTTAGGCGCATTTGCGGCTATTTCGGCTATGTATATCGGTGCGTACGCGCCTGCAATCGTTGCGCTTTTGGGCGTAATCGCTTGTTTCTACGGTTCGGTATTCTTTACCCCTGCAGTTCACAGCGCGATTGACGTCTGCTGTGAAAAAGTTAAATCTTCTTCAAAGTCTTCTACACCCAAAAAGCAGAAGGCAACCGCAAAAGAAGAAAACGAAGTTAAAGAAAACGACGAAGTAAAAGAATAAGTATGTGTGAGGGGGCGGGATTTTTATCCCGCCCTTTTGTTATTTTTAGTTAACTCAAGGGTTGTTGCCCGAAAATCAGGGCAAAATAATTAAAAAATTATTAAAAGGAGGTGCCGATATGAAAAAGGTTGTCAACGAAAACGAGTTTTCTAAAGAGCAAATTGCCGAAATATCGGCGCTTGCTTCATCTTGCGGACTGTGCCGCCAGACGGTTGAGATTTTGTACGGCAGGGGTGTTGATACCGCCGACAAAATTAAGGCGTATTTGTCCCCGTCGAAAGCTCAGTTTTTAAGCCCCTTCCTTATGAAGGGTATGAAAGAAGCCGTTTCGCTTTTAACCCTTGCAAGGGATGAAGGTTGGTCGGTAGTGGTCTTTGGCGATTACGATGCGGACGGCGTCTGCGCAACTACGATTATGTGCCGTGCGCTTGCCGATTTCGGCATAGACGCCTATGCGTATATTCCCGAGCGCAAGGACGGTTACGGTATGGGCGTGCAGTCAATAGACTATATTTTCGACGAGTACTGTCCACAGCTTATTATAACCGTTGACTGCGGCATATCCAACGCCAAAGAAGTTGAATACGTCAAAGAGCAGGGTGCGGAAATAATCGTAACCGACCACCACGAGCTTGCGGAAGTTTTGCCCGACTGTATCTGTATCAACCCTAAAATTGCAGACGATTACCCCTACGACAACCTGTGCGGCGCAGGCGTTGCGTTTAAGGTTGCCTGTGCGTTAAACGGCAAAGACGCGTATAAATATCTCGACTTTGCGGCAATCGCTACGGTTGCAGACAGTGTTCCGCTCACGGGCGAAAATCGTTCAATCGTGGCAGAAGGCTTGAAACTTATAAACACAAATCCCCGAAAAAACTATACGGGGTTCTATCGCCCCGGCGAAAAGGTAACGGCTCAAACGCTCGCCTTTTCGGTTGCGCCTAAGATAAACGCGGCTGGCAGAATGGGCGATGCGGCGGCGGCGCTTGCGCTCTTTTTATCCGATTCGGAAAAGGACATCTACGACAGTTCCGTCCGTCTTTCGGCGTATAATTCGGAAAGGCAGTCAAGCTGTGAAGAGCTGTATCTTTCCGCAAAACTCAAGCTTAAGAAAAAGGGTGCAGACGGCAGGGTAATCGTACTTTGGGACGAAACGTGGAACGCAGGTTTCGTGGGTATTATCGCCGCCCGCCTTGCGGAAGAGTATTGCCGCCCGACCCTGCTTTTCGTCAAAAACGGCGGAATGCTTAAAGGTAGCGCACGAAGTATCGACGGCGTCAACGTGTTTGAAGCGTTAAAATCTTGCAGCTCGCTCATTGCCGAGTTCGGCGGACATTCTCAGGCGGCAGGCGTAAACATTACCGAAGAGAATTTGCCCGAATTAGAAAGGCAGTTAAACGAGTATTTCCACGCAAATTATCCCGTTTCTGCATTTACGCCCACGTATTACGTAAACGGCACTTTCTCCGGTCAGCCCGACAGGAAATTCATTTCCGAGTTAGAGCTGTTAGAACCCTGCGGCGTAGGCAACCGCAAGCCGCAGTTCGTTGCGCAAATAGGCGCTTGCCAGACCCGTGCGTTAAAGTTCGGTTCGCCACATCTATCTATCAAGTGCGGCGGGTTGGATATGATTTGGTTTTCGGGTGCAAAAAACGAAAAGCTGTTAAAGAGCGCCGTACCCAAACAACTGATTTTTGAATACAACGTGTCTCTCTTTCACGGAAGAGAGCAGATACAAGGCTACTTAAAGGACGTAGTGTATATGCCCGAAAGTTGTGCTTTTGCAACCGAAGCCGTGAGCCTGAACGATATTCATTTACTTTCAATTCCCAAAGTCGACTGCGAAATCGAAAGCATTTCGTTTGAAACTGCCCAGAATATTTTATCTACTTGCGGCGAATACGGCACTGCTTTTATTGCCTATAGCTACGAAACGGTCAGAAAGTTCAAACACGACGGGATAGAAGTAAACGTATTCAATCTCTCGTCAGGCAGTCTTTCTGCGGTTATACTTTTATCGCCCTCCCAAACCTGCGATTTGTCGGCTTTTGAAAACGTGGTCTTTTTAGACGACCCTATAAACGTTACCCTGCCTTCGCTAAGCGGTAAAAAGGTTAAAATTTGCAAAGACGTCAGCGGCGTAGAGCAGTTTAAGTGCTTAAGCAGTAACAGGGAAGAGTTGCTATCCGTTTTCAAGCAGATTAGTGCTAATTTATACAAAATTTCCGCAAGCAGTCCCGAAGAGCTCGTTTCAAATTACGACTTCGGCGTAAGCATTAATCAAGCGTATTTTGCAATAAAGGTGTTTGAACAGCTTAAATTAATTTCGTTTGACGGCGGTAAACTAACCGTATTCAAGGGTGTGAAAACCCAGCTAAACTATTCCGATTTATATAATTTTATTTGTTCCTTGGCAGAGTGAATATGAGAACTGTAATCGATAAAATTAACGACAACTATACAGACGAAGAGCACGAGTTTTTAATCAAGGCTTATCGCTACGCCGAAAAGATGCATGAAAATCAAAAACGTGCGTCGGGCGAGCCCTACTTTACGCACCCTTGCGCGGTGGCTGAAATACTCATTGACTTGGGCTTAGACGCACCCACCGTTGCGGCGGCGTTTTTGCACGACGTGATTGAAGACACGCCTGCCACGCCCGACGATATTAAAAGGGAATTCGGCGAAGAAGTCTATCATTTGGTAGACGGCGTGACCAAGCTCGATAAAATCAAGTTTCAATCGCACGAAGAAGAGGACGCAGAAAACTTTAGAAAAATATTCGTTGCAATGGCAAAGGACGTAAGGGTAATCATCATTAAGCTTGCGGACAGATTGCACAATATGCGCTCATTAAACTACCTTTCAAACGAAAGACAACAGCGCATCGCAAGGGAAACTTTGGATATCTTTACGCCCCTTGCAGGCAGGCTCGGTATTTCACAGGTCAAGTGCGAGCTTGAAGATTTGTGCTTGAAATATCTCGACCCCGAAGCGTACGAATACCTTGTAACCAACATTCACCAGAAGTTGGAACAAAGACAGCAGTTTGTCGATACCGTGGTAACTCAGCTTAAAAGAATGCTTGAAGAGCACGGCATTTCAGGCGACGTCGTGGGCAGACCCAAGCACTTCTATTCCATCTACAGAAAGATGAAAAACAAGGGCTTGACCTTAGACCAGATTTACGACTTGACCGCAGTTAGGGTTATCGTAAATAAGATTGAAGAGTGTTATGAAGTGCTTGGCATAATTCACAAGCAGTGGAAGCCCGTACCCGGCAGGATAAAGGACTATATTGCAACGCCTAAACGCAATATGTATCAATCCCTTCATACTACCGTAGTAACCGACTTCGGTCAGTATTTCGAAATTCAGATAAGAACGGTAGAAATGCATAAGATGGCTGAATACGGTATCGCCGCCCACTGGAAATATAAGGAACAAAAGACTTCAAGCGAAACGTCTTTCGACCAGCGCTTAAGTTGGATTCGCGACGTTATGGACTGGCAGGGCAGCCTTGATACTTCCAAGGAATTCGTAGACTCGTTGAAAAACGATTTGTACTCTTCCGAGCTGTTAGTCTTTACCCCGCACGGCAAGGTTATTTCCCTACCTATAGAAGCAACGCCCGTAGATTTTGCGTATGCAATTCACTCGGAAGTGGGCAACAAGTGCGTGGGCGCTAAAGTAAACGGCAAAATAGTGCCGTTAAACAGCACGCTTAAAACTGCCGACGTGGTAGAAATTTTGACTTCGCCCAACTCAAAAGGACCTTCCTGGGACTGGCTTAAGTTCGTCAAGTCGGGTTCGGCTAAGGCAAAGATAAGGCAGTTCTTTAAGCACGCAATGAAGGAAGAGAACGTCAAGACGGGTAGGTCCATGCTCGAAGCCGAAGCTAAACGCCGCGGCTATACGCTTGGCGACCTTCTCACCGACGAGTCCTTTGCAAAGCTGTCCGAAAAACTCGTATTTGCATCCGTAGACGAGATGATGGCGTCGGTTGGCTACGGCGCAGTCAGCGTAAACCAGATAATCTATAAGCTTATTGACTTCTACCGCAGGGAACAGCCTATGCAGCTTCCTGCAAACGAAGTCGAAAAATTAAAGCATACCCCTGCAGGCAGCGTATCCGTAAAGGGTATGGAAGGGCTTTTGGTTAAGTTTGCTCATTGCTGTAACCCCGTGCCCGGCGACCCTATCGTCGGATTCGTGTCAAGGGGTAGGGGCGTTATCGTTCACCGTAAGGACTGCCCTAATTTAAAGGACTACGAAGCGGACAGAATTCAACCTGCTAAGTGGACGGGCGAAGTTGAAAACGGCTTCCTTGCAGGTATCAAAATTTTAGCTACCGACGACGCCGGCTTAACGGCTTTCGTCACGGCGGAAATTTCCGCAATGCGCCTTTATATGACGCAGATTAACGGCAGAATAGGCAAGGACGGCAAGGCTGTATTTGAAATAATGGTTAAGCTTAACAAGCTTTCCGACCTTGATTTGCTCATCAAACACCTTAAAAAGGATAACCGAATAATCGACGTATTCAGGACGACTAATTAATGAAAGTCACAAAAATTTATCCCGTCGGCTTTGCAAGCAACAGCTACGCAGTGACCGCCGACGGTAAAAACTGCATATTAATCGATTGCGCCCAGCCAAGGGTGTACGAAAAGTGCTTAGAATTAGGTTTAACGCCTAAAGCGGTGCTATTAACGCACGCCCATCTCGACCATATAGGCGGTTGCGGCACGCTTTATGAAAACGGTGCGGACGTCTATTGCGGTAAAGATGAAGAAGGGCTTATCTACTCTCTCGGCTACAGGCAGATTTTCGAAGGGGAAACCATTCCCGAATTTAAAATAAAATCGACTTTTTCAGACGGAGACGAGATAGAGCTTTACGGCTTAAAAATCAAGGTGATTGCAACCCCGGGTCATACCGCAGGCGGCGTAAGCTATCTTATAGGCGATTGCCTTTTCACGGGCGATACTCTCTTTTTTGAAAGCGTAGGGCGTTGGGATTTTTATACGGGCGACGGCAAAGTCTTGTATTCGTCGGTTAAAAAGCTCTTTTTATTAGACGGCGATTATAAAGTTTATTCGGGTCACGGCGAAGATACTTCTCTATCTCACGAGCGCCGTTTTAATCCATACGTAAGGGTTTAATTATGTTTGAATATTACAACTGTGAATGGCTTTTGCCCGAAATTATGGACGTTGTCCGCCTGTTTAATGCGCAAGACGAGACGTTCGGACATCACTTTGAATACTCCGCCGGCAACTATTTTAACTGTATAGAGTACGGCGGAAATTTTTACGATTATAAAAATACCGTCTTTACCGAAGACGAGATAGAGTTCAAACGCTATGCAAAGCGCTTTGCAAAGCTCGCTTTTTATAACCTTTTATCCAACGCTAAAGGCGTAAAAATGCCCTACGGCGCGCTCACGGGTATTCGCCCGACCAAGCTTGCGTATATGGAAAAAGAAGCCGGCAGGGACTTTAAACAGCTGTTTGACGAGTGCGGCGTGGATAGTCAAAATACAGCCCACGTCGAAAGGATATTACAGGTTCAAAAGCCCTATTACGAAAATAAGGGCGGTCAGGATTTATTCGTATCTTTGCCGTTCTGCCCGACCAAGTGCGAGTATTGTTCGTTTATAACCGCACCCATTTCGGCGACTAAAAAGTACTTAGACGACTACGTGTCATGCGTTGAAAAGGAGCTTAATTCAATTGAGCCGATACTTGATAATATCAAGAGTATTTATATCGGCGGCGGCACGCCTTTTGCGGTAGAAGAAAGGCATTTGGGGCGCATATATGCCGCAATTAACGCACTTTCGCTGCCCAAATGCGAATACACGGTAGAAGCCGGTAGACCCGATACTTTTACCGAAGAAAAACTAAAACTTTCCAAAGATTTCGGCGTTACGAGAATATGTATCAATCCACAATCTTTCAAGGACGAAACGCTTATAAAGATAGGTCGTAAGCATACTTCGGCAGATATTTATAAAGCGTTCGATATGTCGGCAAAGTACGGCTTTGACGTCAACGTCGATTTAATCGCAGGGCTTGCTGACGAAACGATAGAAGATTTTGCCCTTTCGCTTAAAAAGGCAATCGAGCTTGACCCTGCAAATATAACCGTGCATACGCTCTCGCTTAAAGCAGGTGCAAAATTAAAGGAGAATTGCGACAGGCTTTACGTCGACGGGATAGGGGAGATGATAAAGCTTTCCCGTCAGATGTTAACTCAGGCAGGCTATCGCCCGTATTATATGTACCGCCAAAAATATCAGGCAGGCGGCTGGGAAAACTGCGGTTGGGCAAAGCCTGAAAAAGAGTGCGTCTATAATATAGACGTTATGGAAGAAATCGCCGACAACGTGGCGGTAGGCGCAAACGCCATTTCCAAAAAGCTGTTCGACGGCGGCGAGAGATTAGAGCGGTGCGCATCGCCTAAAGACATTCCCACTTATATACAAAAAGTCGATAAAATTATCGCAGATAGAAATAAATTATTTGGTAAAGATTAACGGCTATAAAAAAGTATCGTACTTTAAATTTTTCTTTATCAAAAACACCGTTAAATCAGTTGCCATTTATAATAGTATGTGTTAAAATATCTTCGTTACGGCTACAAAGCGGTGCGAATACTCTACGCCCGACTTTGTTGACCGCAAATAAATATTTCCATATGGAGGATAAATTAAAATGGAAAAGCAGGAAATCATTGCAAAATACGCAACTAAGGAAGGTGACACCGGTTCACCCGAAGTGCAGATTGCACTTTTAACCGAAAGAATCAATCACCTTAACGAGCATCTTAAGACTCACATTCACGACAACCACTCTCGTCGCGGACTTTTAAAGATGGTTGGTCGCCGCAGAGGTCTTTTGGACTATCTCAAGGATAAGGATATCGAAAGATATCGTGCGATAGTCGCTGCTCTCGGTTTGAGAAAGTAATTAAAAAAAGGGCGGGCAGGCGTTTTATAAGCTTTGTGCGCCTTTTTTTCTATTTTAACGTGCAAACTATTTTAAACGTGCAATCGGCACGAGTGATATTGTAAGAAAGTAAGGAGAGTAAAATTTAAACAATGGCAAACGCAGAAAATTTCAAGCAGTTTTCCTTTACCGTCGGCGGTAGGGAAGTAATTATCGAAACGGGTAAGTATGCAGAACAGGCAAACGGCGCATGCGTAGTACGCTGCGGCGATACGGCTGTTATGGTATCCGTATGTATGTCGGCATCCCCCAGGGACGGAATGGATTTCTTCCCCCTGCAGGTCGACTATGAAGAAAAAATGTACGCAATCGGTAAAATCCCCGGCGGCTTTAAAAAGCGTGAGGGCAGGGCAAGCGATAAGGCAATCTTAACTTCTCGTCTTATCGACAGACCCCTTCGTCCCCTTTTCCCTAAGGGACTTTACAACGACGTAGTGGTTATCGCACAGGCTATCTCGGTTGAACCCGACGTATCGCCCGAACCCCTTGCAATGATAGGTTCTTCCGTTGCAATCGCAATTTCAGACATTCCTTGGGACGGACCTACGGGCTCGGTAGTCGTGGGTATGGTAGACGGCAAGTACGTCATCAACCCCGACCTTGCTCAGCGCGAGAAGAGCGATATTCACCTTAACCTTGCAGGTACTAAGGACGCAATCTTAATGATAGAAGCGGGCGCAAACGAAGTAACCAACGACCAGATGGTCGGCGCAATTATGTTCGGTCACGAAGAGATTAAGAAGATTTGCGCATACATTTCCGACGTAATCGTTCCTGCAGTCGGCAAGAAGAAGTTAGAGATGGAGCTCTATCACGTTCCCGAAGAGCTTGATAAGGAAGTTCGCGCTTACGCTTCCGAAAAGGTTGAATGGGCTATCGACACCTTCGACAGGAAGGAAAGGGAGACCCGTCAGGCTCAGGTTGAAAAGGAAGTTCAGGAACACTTCGCTGAAATCTACCCCGAAAACAAGAGAGAAGTGGGCGACAGCCTTTACTACCTTACCAAGGAAAAGGTCCGCGCAAAGATATTCGATAAGGGTATCCGTCCCGACGGCAGGGGCTTAAAGGAAGTTCGTCCTATCTGGTGCGAACGCCACATTTTACCCCGTGCTCACGGCTCTGCAATATTCACCAGGGGTCAAACCCAGACCATGACCACTTGTACTTTAGCGATGCTTGGCGAAGCTCAGAAGCTTGAAGGCTTGGACGAAGAGACGTACAAGAGATATATGCACCAGTACAACTTCCCCGGCTACTGCACGGGCGAAGCAAAGGCAATCCGTTCACCCGGCAGGCGTGAAATCGGTCACGGCGCACTTGCTGAAAGGGCGTTAGTTCCCGTTATTCCTTCCGAAGAAGAATTCCCCTATGCAATAAGGGTTGTAAACGATATCTTATCGTCCAACGGTTCCAGCTCTATGGCATCCGTTTGCGGCTCTACCATGGCGTTGATGGACGCAGGCGTTCCCATTAAAGCCCCCGTTGCAGGCGTTGCTATGGGCTTGATTAAAAATCAAGAAACGGGTGAATTCCGCGTAATGACGGATATTCAGGGCTTGGAAGACTTCCTTGGCGATATGGACTTTAAGGTAGCAGGTACGGTAAACGGTATCACCGCTATCCAGATGGATATCAAGATTAAGGGTATTTCCGAAGAGATAATGCACACCGCAATCGAGCAGGCAAACGAAGGCAGACAGTTCATTTTGAACAAGATGCTCGAGTGCGTACCCGCAGTCGAACCCAAGCTTTCGGACTATGCACCTAAGATTATCGGCTTTGAAATCAATCCCGACAAAATCGGCGACGTTATCGGCAAGCAGGGCTGCGTAATCAAGAAGATTATGGAAGAAACGCAGACGCAGATTGAGTTCAATGAAGACGATTCAGGTCGCGGCTATATTTCCTGCGTAGGTCCTATCGAAAACGCAGAAAAGGCTAAGGCAATCGTACTTTCGATTGCTCACGAACCCGAAGTAGGCGATATGTTCATCGGTTCCGTAACCAAAATCTTCAGCGATAAGGGTGCGGTAGTTGAATTTGCGCCCGGTAAGACGGGATTCATTCACATTTCCAAGCTCTCCAACAAGAGAGTAAACAAGGTTGACGACGTTCTTAGTATCGGCGATACCGTTAAGGTAGAGATTATCAAAATCGGCGATAAGGGCGTAGACTTCAAGCTTTTGGAAAAGATGGCGTAAGGGTTTACGGCAATTTAAACAGAATAAAAAATATATACAGACTCGTCCGCAAAAATTTTGCGGACGGTCAGTTGTTATCTAGGGATATTGTCAATAAATACAAATTGAGAGAGATGGTAGGGGTTTTGCGGTAATCTTATACTACAAAACTGCTAATTATTCATTCTAAAATCTGGTTTAGGCTTGATTTTACAAAAGGTTAAAATGAATTATTTAGATATAGTTAATCTTGTATTTACGATATTTGGTGGCATTATAGTTTTGCTGTGTGTGCATCACTTTATACTTTTTGTCGTGGGACTGTTTGCTAAAAAGCGATTTCCCGTTGCTGAAAAGAAGTGTAAATACGGCATTGTCGTAAGTGCGAGAAATGAAGAGAGAGTAATAGGCAGGCTTATTGAAAGTATTAAGGCGAGCGACTATCCTGCAGATAAAATTGAAATTTTTGTAGTGGCGCATAATTGTACGGACGATACGGCAAAAATTTGCAGAGAACAAGGTGCTGTTGTTTTCGAATACGATAATCCTAAAGAGTGTATGAAGGGTTATGCGTTAAGGTTTGCTTTTGATAGAATCAAGGAGCAATACGGCATAGATTCGTTCGACGGATATCTGATTATGGATGCGGATAACATTATGTCGCCTGACTATCTATCTAAAATGAACGATGCTTTTGTTGCTAATGGCGAAGAAGCGGTAATAACTTCATATCGTAACTCTAAAAACTTTAATGAAAACTATATGTCGATGATGTACGGAATGTTCTTTCTGTACGGATGCCGTTTCGAGCAGCGTGGCAGAGCAGTTGTTGGTAGCTCTACAAGAGTTACGGGTACGGGGTATTTATTTAGTAATAAGCTGGTTAAAAACGGTTGGAACTATTTAACGCTTACTGAAGACTGGGAGTTCAGTGCAGACATCGTAACGTCCGGTAATGCTACAATTTACTGCGACGATGCGGTATTCTATGATGAACAGCCCACCACAGTACCTATTATGCTCCGCCAAAGGTTACGTTGGGCAAAGGGGCATATGCAGGTATTTTTCACCCGTATAGGCAAGCTTATATCTTCAATTTTTAACCCTAAAAAATATTGTGATGCGGGAAAGAAGAATAGGGTATTTTCTAAGTATGACTTAAGCGTTAATATCCTTCCGTTGGGTTTTTTCTCGGTACTAATATTTTTGTTACATATTATTTTAATCGCTTTCTGTCCATTATTTGGGTTAGACGTAGCTAAAGCCTATGCCGACTTCTTTATTATGACGGGGATTACGTTGGGAATTACTTACGTGGCGCTGTGTATTTCTGAGATAATCCTATTT
>CAMAHZ010000008.1 GCA_945834965.1 uncultured Clostridia bacterium
TAACGGCTGTAATTCCTGCGGCTGTAATACTTGGCGTAGCGGCTGTAACGGCTGTAATTCCTGCGGCTGTAATACTTGGCGTAGCGGCTGTAACGGCTGTAATTCCTGCGGCTGTAATACTTGGCGTAGCGGCTGTAACGGCTGTTATGATTGCAGCGGTTGCGGTTGCAATTCGTGGCGTAACGGCTGTGGCTGTAGCGGATATTCGTCCTGTTCTTCGTCAACCGGCGGCGTAGCTTGGACGGGCAACGGTTGGTGCAACGTAAGAAGCGGTTGCTCTTCCTGTAGCCGCAGCTGCGGTTGCAATAGCTCAAACAACTGCAATAGTTGTGGCTGTTGAATAAAAGCGTACGGGGGTGGTTTACCCCCGTATTTTTCGTATATTGACGGGCGTAAAGGTCAAAAATAAATATATGAAAACGTTACTAAAAGAATTTAGGTACTATTCGGACAAGCGCTTTTCAACGCTATCGGGTACTTTAGTATATTTTTTGTTGATGTCGGTAACGCCTTTTTTATTCTGGCTTGCGTTAATCGTCGGCGACGTCGACTTAAGCCGTTTTCTGCCTGCCGCCTTTTTTCAAGCCATTCAGCCCGTCGTAAACGCCCTGCAACAGGCGGCGGTTTCGGCAACGGGCAGCGCAACGCTTATACTCATTTTAACTTCGCTATGGTCGTCCACAAACTTTTTCTATCACTTAAGAAGGAGTGGGGAAATCATCTTTGCACCGCACGTCAAGGCAAACGCCTTTAAGCTTCGCATAAGCTCTCTGTTTGCGGTGTTTGCAATTCTTTTAATAGTCGCTCTCGCCGCAGTAACGCCCTTTATCGGGGTCAACGTCTTAGAAAATATAATGCCCCGACTTTTAGCCGAGGCAATTACAACGATATTTTTAACTATGTTTGCGTTTTTTGCGTCCTATTTTCTAAACGTGTTTGCCTGCCCGTATAGGCTCAAGTTTGGCGAAGCAAGCGGCGGAGCGCTTTTAACGGTTATACTTTGGATACTCTTTGCGGTGGGGTTCACGGTCTATCTTCGCTTTTCAAATCCGCAACGGCTGTACGGGGCAATAACCGCAATTATCGTATTTTTACTTTGGTGTTACCTAATGATAAACAGTCTTGTTATAGGTTTAATCTATAACTCTAAGTATCTCGTCAGGCGCTCAGTACTTGATAGCGCAAGCGCAAGCCAGCGCGCCGGGACCTATATGGCAGGCAACGCTTAAAGACAGGGGGTCGATATAACGCAACTCACAGTCGGGGAAGGCGGCTTTAAGCTCTTCTGCGAAAACCTTTGCTTCGTCTAAGCAGTTGGTGTGCGCAACGGCGATAACCATTTTACCGTTATCCCTATATGACTTAAAACGCCCTTCAAGGTCGCTTTTTAACGCTTTAATCATAGTTTTCTTCGCACCCGCAAGCGTTCTCTCTTTAGCGTACTGGTCAAGCACTTCGCCTTGAATCTGCAATACGGGTTTAATTCTTAAAAGCGTACCTATAGCCGCAACGGCAGGGGTAAGCCTTCCGCTCTTTTTCAAAAATTTTAAGGTGTTGACCGCAATATATATCGAAGATATTTTAGAAGTGTCGTTCAGCCAGTCGTAAATTTCCTTCGCGCTCTTGCCTTCATCAAGCATCTTAAGCGCGTCGAAAACGGTCTGCTTTTGCGTAACCGAAACCCTGTGATTATCAAGCGCAAACACCTTGCCCTTAAATTCAGGTTCGGTCTCCGCCATATTCTTAATGGTCAGCGCCGTCTGCGAAAGACCGCTTGAAAGGGGCAGGTAGATGAT
Source organism: uncultured Clostridia bacterium (assembly GCA_945834965.1). Lineage (GTDB taxonomy): Bacteria > Bacillota > Clostridia > Christensenellales > Borkfalkiaceae > Coproplasma. The sequence goes on from CAMAHZ010000008.1 coordinate 1,797, forward strand.
GTTATCGTAGGTTTTCAACAGCCTGCGGAAACGCTCTGCCACGTCGTACGGGTTGGGCTGAGACGTGGCGACGGTTGCATTGTCGTCGTTCAGGCTCTCGTAAAACTGCTCCTGAGTAAAGCCTTCTTCTTCAAAATATTGATTGCCGTTTAGAAGAACGGGAGTGGGCTGAATTTCAATGCCCAACTCTTTTGCCCTATCTACGGTAATTCCGCAGTTACTGTCGGTAACGATAATAGTTTTCATAAGTTTCCCCCAAAATGCAAAGTCAGTTTGCGTTTAGTTCTAATTAAAAATCCGTTCCATTTCAATCTGGAACGGATAAAGTCGGTTTAATATTTAATAATTGCAGCGCAAGCCAGCGCACCCGGACCTATGTGGCAGGCAACGCTTAAAGAGAGCGAGTTTATAAACGTAAATTCAACGTCGGGGAAGGCGGCTTTAAGCTCTTCGGCAAAAATCTTTGCTTCGTCAACGTTTTCGGTATGGGCAATTGCTATTGTCATCTTACCCGCCTTTCTAAGGTCTGCAAATCTCTCGTCAAAGTCCTTAGTAAGGGCGTTTATCATAGTTTTCTTAGCTTCGGCAAGCTTTCTCACCTTAGCATACTGGTCAAGCTTAAACCCCTGAATCTGCAATACGGGTTTAATCTTTAAAAGCGTACCTATAGCCGCAACGGCAGGGGTAAGCCTTCCGCCTTTTTTAAGGTACTTAAGCGTATCAACCATAATGTAAATGGAAGACTGCATTTTCGTTTCCATCAAGAAATCTCTAATCTCTTCGGCGCTCTTCCCGTCTTTGACCATTGCAATGGCATCCATAACCGACTGCCTTTGCGATACGGAAATGCGTTGGTTATCGATTACGTACACCTTACCCGCAAATTCCGTTTCGGCAAGGTTGGTAAGCGTTGCGCAGGTTTGAGAAAGTCCGCTGGACATAGGTATATGGATAATCTTGTCGTAGTCCTTTAAAACTTCGGTCCAAAGCTCGCCTACGTCAAATGCGCTGGGCTGAGAAGTGGAGACCTGAGCGTCGCTCTTAAGTTTTTCGTAGAACTCTTCCTGAGTTAAGGAAATATCTTCAAAATACTGTTCGCCGTCAATTAAAAAGGGCATAGGCACGACGAAAACGCCAAGCTCTTTTGCTTCGTTTTGAGTAATTCCGCTGTTACTGTCAGTTATAATTGCGGTTTTCATAAACTATCCTCACGTTAAAATTTAAGATTATCTACAAAATTATTATACGCAGAATTATAAATCATTCTGCGTATAATGTCAATTAGATTAAGCTTTAGTGTAATAGTTTTCCATTACATTAGATTGCAATGTTACAAAACGGCGGATTATATCTCTGCAATAGCTTCAACTTCTACAAGGCAGCCTTTGGGAATGTCTTTAACCGCAACGCAGCTTCTTGCAGGGGAGGAAGTGAAATACTTTGCGTATACGGCGTTAAAAGCCGCAAAGTCTGCAATATCCGCAAGGAAACATACGGTCTTTACAACCTTATCGAGCGAAGAGCCTGCCGCTTCCAAAACGGCGGCAACGTTCTTGCAAACCTGTTCGGTCTGCCCTGCAATATCGGTTGCTTCGATTGCGCCCGTTGCAGGGTTTACGGGTATTTGTCCGCTCGTAAAAACTACGTTATTGAATATCTTTGCCTGTGAATAAGGTCCTATAGCCGCAGGTGCGTTGGGGGTAGATACGGTTTTCATAATAAATCTCCTTATATAGCTTTAGTCAACCAGCTTAAATCCGTTCTTTTTAAGCGTGTCTTTTATAAGCGCAATTTGTTCAAAATCCTTAGTTTCAATCTGTATTTTAAGGTAACAGCCGTTGATTGCCGAGCCTTCGTTCGTTCTCTCGTGCAATACTGCGGTAACGTTGCCGCCGCACTTTGCAATTATTTCGGAAACGCCTACGAGCTGACCGGGCTTATCCATAAGCTCAAGCGTAAGCGAACATTGCCTTCCGCTCATAAGTAGACCGCGGCTAATTACTCTCGAAAGAATAGTAACGTCGATATTACCGCCTGAAATTAAGCAGACGACCTTTTTACCCTTTATATCGGGTATTTTATCGAACATAACCGCCGCAAGCGATACCGCGCCTGCGCCTTCGGCAATCATCTTCTGCTTTTCGATTAAAGCAAGTATTGCGGCTGAAACCATATCGTCGGTTACGGAAACGATTTTGTCAACGTATTTAGAGCAGATATCAAAGGTGAGCTTACCGGGCTCTTTAACCGCAATACCGTCGGCAACGGTGGAGACCGAGTTAAGCGTTTCTATATGCTTATGCTCTATAGAATTAAGCATGGAAGGCGCGCCGTCAGACTGTACGCCGTAGACCTTAATCTTAGGGTTGAGCGACTTGATTGCAAACGCCACGCCGGAGATGAGTCCGCCGCCGCCGATGGGTACGACGACTGCGTCTGCGTCCTTAATTTGTTCCATAATTTCAAGCCCAATCGTGCCCTGACCTGCAATTACGTCTTCGTCGTCGAAGGGGTGGATAAAGGTGTAGCCCTTTTCGTCCTTTAATCTTTCGGCTTCGTTGTGGGCGTCGTCGTATACGCCGGGAACGAGAACGACTTCCGCACCGTAGCTCTTCGTCGCTTCAACTTTAGAAATAGGCGCGCCGTCGGGCATACAGATAATGGACTTTATTCCAAACTTTTCCGAAGCTAAGGCAACGCCCTGCGCGTGGTTTCCCGCCGAGCAGGCGATAACGCCTTTAGCCTTTTCCTGTTCGGAGAGCTGAGATATCTTATAGTAAGCGCCCCTGACCTTGAACGAGCCTGTTATCTGCAAATTTTCAGTCTTTAAATATATCTTTGCGCCGCACTGGCTTGAGATGACGGGTGAGTAAATTATATCGGTTTCACGTATGGCGTCCTTTAAAACGTAGTGAGCGTGATATACTTTATCTAACGTAAGCATTTTAATTCCTTCTTAGACGAAACAATCTTCATCCATAATTTTTTTATTCACTCAATTATAGGCAAAAGCGCATAATTTGTCAATCATTATGCGCTTATATGTATAAATATTCAATAAATTTATAATTACTTTTCAACGGTCACTTTAACGAAATCTTCTTTGCCGTGTTTGCACAGGGGGCAGATAAAGTCGTCTGGCAGCTCTTCGCCTTCGTATTCGTATCCGCAAATCGAGCAACGCCAAACCGTTTTCGTCGCCTTTTTGGGTTGCGGCTTTATCGACGAGTGGTAGTAGGCGTAGGTTGCAGAAGGGTCGCCGTTAAGCTTTTTGCCGTCTGTAACTTCTGCAACGAAAAGGGTATGGGTTGGGAAGTCCACGGTGTTCACCACCTTAGCGCACATATACGCGTTTACGCCTTCGGTTACGTAATAAAGTCCGTTTTCCGCCCTTTCAACCAAAGTGTAGCCTGCAAATTTGTCGCAATTTGCGCCGCTCTGAAAGCCGAAGCGTTTAAACAGCTCGAAGTCGGCTTTCTCCGAAATGACGCTCACGCACAGCTCGCCCGTGCGTAAAATCATTCCGTGCGTGTAATTTGCCTTGTTCACGGCAACCGTAATAAGGTTGGGGGTGGTAGTCACCTGCTGAACGGTGTTGGTGATACAGCCGTTGTCAAAACAATTTTCCTTTGCGGTTACGACGAATAGTCCGTAGGTTAAAGTTCTCATACAAGAAGTGTCCATTTATTTATATCCCCTTAAAAATAATATTAGTTGTTTTCGTTCGTTATGCGGTTGGTTTTTAAAGCTTTTTAGTCCCTTAATTGCCTTGTAGACGCTATATGGTGCAAGCTGTCAAGGTACGCCATATCTTCTTTAGAGATTTCAAAATCTAAATCGGTATTGTCTAAAATACGCTCTCTATGCGTGCTTTTCGGCAGGGGCAAAACGCCCTTTTGCAGGCAGTAGCGCAGGCAGATTTTCGCAACGCTCTTCGCGTATTTTTGGGCAAGGGGGTCAAGCGTTCCGTTTTCCAAAAGCTCGCCCGTAGCAAGGGGGGAATAAGCTTCGATTAAAATTCCATTTTGTATGCAGTATTCGCTCACCTTTTCCTGCGTGTTTCCCACAAAATAGCGAATCTGGTTGACCATAGGTTTAACGCCCGTCGCCTTGATAAGCGGCTCTATGTTTTCGGGGTGGAAGTTAGAAACGCCGATAGATTTCACCTTTCCGCTCTTATAAAGCTCGCAAAAAGCCTTCCAGACTTCTATATTGCCTTCGGTGCAGTCCTTGCCGACTTCCGTCCAGGGCCAGGGCGCGTGAATGAGATACAGGTCGATATATCCCGTACCCAACGCCTTTAATGAGCTTTCAAAATGCTTCATTGCGCCGTCGTAGCTCTTAATTTCTGCAGGCAGTTTGGTCACGACGAATATATCTTCTCTTTTAACGCCGCTATCTTTAATCGCCTTGCCAACGCTCTCTTCGTTTCCGTAGGCGTAAGCGGTATCGATATGCCTGTAGCCTGCCTCAAGCGCCCATAAAACTGAATTGTACGCTTCTTCTCCGCTCTTTGACTGCCAGGTGCCAAAGCCCACCTTGGGGATTTTTACGCCGTTTGAGAGAGTGTAAGTTTCATTAACAATCATTTCAATCACCTTAATTGAATATTCGGATAATCAAGCTAAGTATATCATAAATTTTTGCTCAGTTCAATCCTATTTGCAAAAAAACTTTGGAAATTTGTTTGGTCAAATTTAGTCCTATATATGGGAATTTTGACAAAATTAAAACCTATATATGGGAATTTTGCTAAACAATTGACATTGCGTTTTTAAAGTGGTAAAATAATAGAAGTAGAGGTTTTAACTTATGAAAGACAGATGGGAACTTATGAGAGAGCTCAACTGCATAGAAATTGACGACGACGAAGAGAACGTTGAAAACGACGAGAATATCTCTTTCGTTCAGTCCGACCCCGACGTCAGGTTTGACTTTGAAGAAGAGAGCGAAGGGAACGATAGGGTTAAAACGGTAGTACAGGCAAGTACGCTCTGCGCAACGATTGTCGCAATGATATGCGAGATTATGAACCTTATAGAAGTTATCGTAAACTATATCGTGTCCTATTCGATGTTTACTTTAAGCTTTTCCATAATCGGCGTGTTTGCGACGGTCTATTACGTGACCAAGATAAAGGAAGATAAAAAGCTGTTAATCTGCGGAATAATCTGCCTTGCGCTGGCGTTCGTGTTTGCAATTTTGTGGATGCTTAGCCTGTTTAAAGTAATAAAATAATTTCAAAACGCAAATTCACGCATAAAATTGCTTGATTTTTTTCTGACAATTTAATATTATAATAAAGCTTGAAAAAAGCACGATGCAGAGATGGCTGAGTGGTTTAAGGCGCACGATTGGAAATCGTGTGACGGTTAATAGCCGCCCGGAGGTTCAAATCCTCTTCTCTGCGCCAGAAAAATGAGCGCGAGTCGAACGTAATCGACTTGCGTTTTTTCTTTATTTAAACTCCGTTGCGTCGTGCGTTGAAACAATAAAAAAGATACGTTTTTCACAATTTTTCACAGAGCATAGTACCGTTTTTTCACATTACGATAATATAATAATTCGGTATAACGTTTGACTAAAAAAATCTACTTTGTTATAATACTTAATTGAATTTGTTTCTATCAGAGGTAATAAATGTTAAAAACCCTTTTAAAAAGCGTAAGGGAATACAAGCTCTATTCCATACTAACGCCTATACTTATGGTGGGCGAAGCGGTTATGGAAATAATCATTCCCTTTTTAATGACTTTCATAGTCGGGGAGTTGGAGAGTATGGCTGCCGGTAACCCCATAAACGGCGGTAATATTGCGCTGTATGCCTGCCTGATGGTGGTGTGTGCGTTGTTTGCAATGTTCTGCGGCGTTGCGGGTGCAAAGCTTGCTGCAAAGGCGTCGTGCGGATTTGCGCATAACTTAAGGGAAGATATGTACAACAATTTGCAAACCTTTTCCTTTGCCAACATAGACAACTACTCAACGTCCAGCCTTATCACCCGAATCACGACCGACGTAACCAACGTTCAAAACTCCTATCAAATGTGCTTAAGAATGTTGGTCAGGGCACCCGTTCTTTTTATCACGGCGATAATTATGACGCTGTTCATCGAACCTTTTATGGCGCTTATATTCGGCTGTGCGGCTCTTCTTCTCGGCGTTATCGTTTCTATCTGTATGTTTAAAGCCGTTCCCTATTTCAGGACGATGTTCAAAAAGTACGATAAGCTCAACGAAGTCGTGCAGGAAGATTTAACCGCAATCCGCGTCGTTAAAAGCTACGTAAGGGAAGAGCGTGAAAAGGGCAAGATGGAAGTTGCGTCCCAAGAGCTGTACCATTATTCCGTTAAGGCAGAATCAATCTTAACCTGCCTTATGCCTGCCGTAACCTTAGTAATGTTTATAATTAACATACTTATTTTAACTCTCGGCTCTAATATGGCGGTCGGCAATATAACCTTTGCCAGCGTAAAGCCTTCACAGTTGCAGACGCTTATTCAGTATTCCGTACAGATACTCTCAGGCGTAATGATGGTTGCAATGTGCCTTACGTTCATTTCAATGTCCAAAGGCTCGGCAGACCGTATCTGCGAAGTTTTAAAAGAACGCACGACCCTGCCTAAGGCGCTTGAACCTATAAAGAGCGTTGCGGACGGTTCTATCGTATTCAACGACGTAGATTTCTGCTATTCTCAAAAGGCAGATTTAATGGTACTGCAGGACCTGTCTTTCACCATTAATTCGGGTGAAACGGTCGGCATTATCGGCGCAACGGGTTCGGGCAAGACTTCGCTTGTATCCTTAATTCCCCGCCTTTACGACGCGGAAAGGGGCAGCGTGTGCGTCGGCGGCGTAGACGTTAAAAACTACGACCTTGACACCTTGAGAAACAGCGTCGCTATGGTATTGCAGAAGAACGTCTTATTCTCCGGCACGATTGCAGAAAATCTTCGTTGGGGCGACGAAAACGCCACGGACGAAGAATTGCGCCTTGCCTGCAAACAGGCTTGCGCCGAAGAATTTATTGAGAATTTGCCCGATAAATACGAATACGACTTAGGTCAGGGCGGCGTAAACGTTTCCGGCGGTCAAAAGCAAAGGCTCTGCATTGCAAGGGCGCTGCTTAAAAAGCCCAAGATAATAATTTTCGACGATTCGACTTCCGCGGTGGACACCAAGACGGACGCCGAAATAAGGGGTGCGCTTAAAAAGTATGCGCCCGAAGTAACAAAAATCATAATCGCACAGCGCATTGCGTCCGTTCAGGACGCCGACAAGATTATCGTTTTGGACAACGGCAGAATTAGCGCAATAGGCACTCACGAAGAACTTATTGCAACCAACGAAATTTATAGAGAAGTTTACGAGTCTCAGACCGAAAACAAAACGCAAGGGGGTGAAGAGTAATGCCGCCTATTAAAATGCACGGGGGCAAACCCGCAAAAAACCCCGTAAAAACGCTTGGCAGATTGCTTAAGTACGCCTTTTCAAACAACAAGCTCGCCACGGCTTTCGTGGTGATTTGCGTGCTTTTAGCTTCGGTCGCCAACGTTTTAGCCGCGTCGAGAGTGTCTTACATTACGTCCGAGCTTATTGCAAACGGCGTAAACGCCGATATGAACGGGGTAATCTATCCCAACATTATTACAATGGCTATAATCTACTTTATAGGCGCAATGTCGTCTTTGGCTTATAACCTTATAATGATGCTCATCTGCAATAAGACGTTAAAGAAGTTGCGCAACGATATGTTCTCGAAGATGCAGGATTTACCCTTAAAGTACTTCGACGGACATACGCACGGCGACGTTATGAGCTTGTACACCAACGACGTAGATACTATGCGTCAGCTCTTATCGCAGACCATACCGCAGTTAATTTCTTCCTTCCTGACCCTGCTTTCAGTGCTTGCGTTTATGATTTACTACAGCGTAACGCTTATGTTCGTCGTAATCGCAATGGTAGTAGTCGTATTCGTCGTAACCAAAAAAATCGGCGGCGGCGCGGCAAAGTACTATCTTAAAAACCAAAAGGCACTCGGCGCGTTAAACGGCTACGTTGAAGAGATGACCAACGGTCAAAAGGTTATAAAGGTTTTCTGCCACGAAGGCGTTGCAAGGGAAAACTTTAAAAAGCTCAACGACGAACTCAACGACGCAGGTGCTAAGGCAAACAGCTATGCAAACCTATTAGGTCCCGTTAACAACAATATCGGCTATCTGCAGTACGTTTTAGTTGCGTTAGTGGGTATATTAATAATCGCTTTCGGCAGCGAAACGGGCTTGCTCTCGCTGTATTGCTACACCAACGCAGAAGTTAACCGTACCGCGCTTATGACGGGTATGTTAATCTCTTACCTTATGTACACCCGTCAGTTCAATATGCCCATAATGCAGGTATCCCAGCAGTTTGCGGCAATAACGATGGCGCTTGCCGGCGCAGAGCGTATCTTCGATATGGTAGACGAAAAGCCAGAAGATGAAGGCGGAGACATCACCTTAACTCACGGCGAGAGCGCGGAAGGCGAATGGGCGTGGAAAAAGCCTGTTGAAGGCGGTGCGTTTGAATATATCCCCTTAAAGGGCGATATCCGCTTTAACGACGTAACGTTCGGATACGACGAAAATAAAGTCATTCTGCACGATATATCCCTGTTTGCAAAGCCCGGTCAAAAGATTGCGTTCGTAGGTTCTACGGGTGCAGGTAAGACGACTATAACCAACCTTATCAACAGGTTCTACGATATTCAGTCGGGCGAAATCACCTACGACGGAATTAATATCCGCGATATCAAAAAGCAGGATTTAAGGCGTTCGCTCGGCATAGTATTGCAGGATACGCACCTGTTCACGGGTACGGTTATGGACAATATCCGCTACGGCAGGTTAGACGCCACCGACGAAGAGTGTATAAACGCCGCCCGTCTTGCAAACGCCCACAGCTTTATCGAGCATCTGCCCGAAGGCTATAACACGGTTATCAAGGGTGACGGCTCTAACCTTTCGCAGGGGCAAAGGCAGCTACTTGCAATTGCAAGAGCAATGGTTTCGCAATGCCCCGTACTCATTCTGGACGAAGCGACTTCGTCCATCGATACCCGTACCGAAAAGCTTATCGAGCAGGGTATGGATAAACTTATGGAAGGCAGAACGGTATTCGTAATCGCCCACAGACTCTCCACCGTGCGCAACAGCCAAGCGATAATGGTGCTTGAACACGGCAAAATTATCGAGCGCGGCAACCACGAACAGCTGTTAGCGCAAAAGGGTAAGTACTACCAGCTCTACACGGGTGCCTTTGAACTTGATTAATAATAATTAATTCTATAAAAAAACGACTGCCCGTACAACCTTGTACAGGCAGTTTTTTTACGCAAATTTTCAATCAAGTTCTTAGACAACCTATAAAAAACATACCTTAGTAAACTGACTTGAAAGGAGTGGAAAAGGATATGTTTTTCGACGTAGCAGGACTTTTACTTTCTAAAATTTTCTTCTTTACGGGGTTGGTTAAGCCAAAGGGCAGTTTTCCCAAACCGTTGGACGCGGAAGAAGAAAAAAAGTACCTCGCACTTGCCCGTGCAGGTGACAAAAACGCCAAGGATATTTTGGTTAAACACAATATGCGCTTAGTCGCCCATATCGTAAAAAAATATGCCGGTGCGGCGGACAACGACGACTTGATGAGCGTCGGCTCTATCGGGCTTATAAAGGCAATAAACACCTATAACGAAGGCAAGGGAACTCAACTTGCAACCTACACGGCAAGGTGCATAGAAAATGAAATATTAATGCTCATTCGTTCGGGCAAAAAGCACCGCAACACGGTGTCCATGAACGACGCCGTAGGATGCGATAAGGACGGCAACGAGCTTACGGTTATGGACTTACTTGCCGAAAAGGAAGAGAGCGTCTTTTCTCAAGTGGAAAAGAATATTCAAAGAGAAAAGTTCGTATACCTTCTAAAGGGCTTTTTAAATTACAGGGAGTACACGATAATAAATCTTCGCTACGGATTAGAAGACGGCTGTCCTATGCCCCAAAGGGAAGTTGCCAAAAAGTTAGGCATTTCCCGTTCGTACGTTTCGCGCATAGAAAAAAGGGCGATAGAAAAGGCACGGCAAAACCTTAATAAACAAGATTTTTTCACCGATTGACTTATTTTTATTGCCATTTCAACCGATTGTTGGTATACTAAGACCATATAAATTTTAATTTGGTGGTTTATGGGAATTTACGAAGAACTTAAAGAGCGCGGCTTGATAGCGCAGGTCACGGACGAAAACGAAATAAGAGAGCTTATAAATAAAGGCGGCGCAAGGTTTTATATCGGCTTTGACCCCACGGCAGACAGTCTGCACGTAGGTCACTTTATGGCGCTCTGCCTTATGAAGAGATTGCAGATGGCGGGCAATAAGCCCATCGTCCTTATCGGCGGCGGCACGGGCTATATCGGCGACCCTTCGGGTAGGAGCGATTTAAGAGCGGTGCTCACCCCCGAAACTATCGAGCATAACTGCCAATGCTTTAAAAAGCAGATGGAACGTTTTATCGAATTCGGCGAAGATAAGGCGATTATGGTCAACAACGCCGAATGGCTTTTAAAACTCAACTATATCGAGCTTTTAAGGGAAGTTGGCGCGTGCTTCTCCGTCAACAATATGCTTAGAGCAGAGTGTTATAAACAGCGTATGGAAAAGGGACTTTCCTTCCTTGAGTTCAACTATATGATTATGCAGTCCTACGACTTCTACCACCTTAACGAAGCTTACGGCTGTAATATGCAGTTCGGCGGTGACGACCAGTGGTCGAATATGCTTGGCGGTACTGAGCTTATAAGGAAAAAGACGGGTAAGGACGCTTACGCAATGACCATAACGTTGCTACTAAACAGCGAAGGCAAGAAGATGGGTAAGACGGCTAAGGGTGCTGTGTGGTTAGACGAAAACAAGACCACCCCTTACGAGTTCTACCAGTACTGGCGCAACGTAGACGATGCCGACGTCGACAAGTGCTTAAAGATGCTCACCTTCAAGTCCTTAGAAGAGATTGCCGAAATGGCAAAGTGGGAAGATAGCCGCATCAACGAGAAGAAGGAAATTCTCGCCTACGAGCTTACTAAAATGGTTCACGGCGAAGAGAAGGCGGCTGCGGCAATGGCGCAGGCTAAAGCGGCTTTCGGCGGCAGCGTAGAAGATTTACCCGACACCGAAATTAAGGTCGAAACGGCTACGATTATCCCCGTTTTGGTTGCGGCAAAAATCTGCTCTTCAAACGGCGAAGCCCGCAGGCTTATCCAGCAGGGCGGCGTATCTATCAACAGCGATAAGGTGACGGACATAAACGCACCGGTTGTTAGCGGCGACGTCATTCACAAGGGCAAAAAGATTCACGTTAAAGTTAAGCTTATTTAAATGGATAAATATTTATCGGTAGGCGGTAAGTGCGTAACCGAAAAGGTAATCGAAAAATCACGCTTTATCGCAACTTCCTGCCACGTGGAAGGCGAAGAGCAGGCAAAGGCGTTCGTCGAAGAAGTGCGAAAGCAATACAGGGACGCCACGCACAACTGCTATGCGTACATTGCCGACGAAAAGGGCAATTTTATGCGCTTTTCAGACGACGGCGAGCCTCAGGGTACGGCAGGTATGCCCATGCTCGAAGTGATTAAAGCCAACAATTTAAAGCAGACGGCGGTGGTCGTCACAAGGTACTTCGGCGGAATTAAATTAGGGGCAGGCGGTTTGGTCCGCGCCTATTCGGGTGCGGTTGCAGAAAATATCTCAAGCGCAAAAAAAGTGTGCTATCAGCCTTGCACTCAAAACGAATACGTAGCCGACTATCCTTCAACGGACGCACTTTTAAGGTATTTTTCCGAAAACGATTGCACCGTGGTAGACACCGTCTACGCCGACAAGGTTCGCTTTATCGTTTCGGTCAAGAGCGAAATGGTTACGAGCTTTAACTCAGCATTAATCAACAAGCTCAACGGCAGGGTAGAGATTAACCCCTTAGGCGAATTTATCTTCCCTTTCGATATATAAACACAATAAAAATCAAACCGCCGCACGACGAGCTGTCGTGCGGCGGTAAACTTTATCTATAGATATTATTTTTTTACTTGAGAAGACTTATCGCTTTTTGCGGCAGGCTTTTTTTCGGCTGTCGTCGGCTTAACGCTCTTTTTCGCCGTCTCGTTTTTATCGGGCTTTTTCGCGTCAATGGGCTTTGCCTTTTGCGAAGTTTTAAGCTTAATCGTTGCCGTTCCGCTTGCCTTTGCGGGTTTTGCTGTTTTAACCGTTGCCGCCGTTTTGCCCGTTGCCGCCGTTTTAACAGGCGTAGCAGGTTTTGCAGGGGTGGTTTTAACGGGCGTAGTTGCTTTCGGCTTGTCCGCAAGTTTTTCCGTCTTTTCTTCCTTATTTTTGGTCGGCGCGGTGGGGGTTGCGCTCTTAGTTACGTTTTCAACCTTAACGTTTACCGCCTTATTCTTTGGCGTAGTATTCGCCGTATTGCTTGCCGTAACGGTGGGTACGTGTGCGGAAGACGCTGCAACTTCGTCTACAGTTGCGGCGTTCTTTGCAAGTGCCGCAATTTTAGCTTTTTCTTCCGATTTATGGAAACGCCTGACCAAAAAGTTAGGTATAACGAAGGCGCTTGAACGGTAGTTAAACAAACCGTCTGCAAGCTTACGCATTTTGTCCTTGTCGGTTATATACTTATTAAACTGGTCGGGCGGCAACGCCTTTATACGCTCGATACAGTTCATAAGGTTGGTTAGCTGTCTCATCTGCAACCTGCAATTATACCAGGAATTGCCTATGGTGGTAATCGCAGACAGCGAAGGTATCATTATATTTATTAATGTCGTAACGAACATATCGTTAAAGCTAACCGCAATAAGGATAATCAGAATGCAAAAGCCGACCCAAACGGTCAAAAAGAAGGGTTGAATAGATACGTATAGATTGTAGTCGGAATGTGCTTCTTTGCTTATATATTCAAACTGAGCAACCGCGTCGTCGGGCGCAGGTTCGTTGCCGTAGATATAGTTATAAAACTTTCTGTCGGCTTTACGCACCTTTTTTGCGTATAAGTCTATGTACGTATCGGAAATGGGGCGAAGAATCGAGTTGTTTTCCTTGTTATCGAAAACGTAAGCGTCGTATCTGTCACGCAAGACCGTGCCTTCCGTGTGCATACGGTTACAGTAAAAACCGAGCGGCATACCTGCAACTAAAATTCCGCCTGAAATAAGGTTTAAATAGGTTGAAATATCCTGTTGGGTCTTTTCCAAATTTTCAAGCGTGGGGAACATAGTCGGCAGATATCTGTTAAAGATTGCGGCAAGGCATATGCTGAATGAAAGGAAAATCATAATGTACTTAATGACTCTCTCTGCCCTAAAGCACCTATAGCTCGCTTTAATCAACGTGATTGCCTGAGTATGGTTTTGTCTGTTTGATACCGTAGAATTGCTTTTCATATATTTGATTATATCCGCCTTACCCCGCATTGTCAAGATTTTACAAATTTTTACATTTACGTAAGCCGTATTAAATTGACTAAAATTAATATCCCCCGCCTAAATTACTTAGCAGGGGATACGGTAACTATTATTTTATCGGCGCGGTTTAGGCGGCGTTATATCCTAACGCTTTAATTCTATCGGGAGTGTCGGGGTGGGTTTGGTA
>CAMAHZ010000009.1 GCA_945834965.1 uncultured Clostridia bacterium
ATGATAGATTATATGATGGTCATAGTTTACAAGAGATTTGGGATTTATTGGAATAATTTTTAAAGAAAAAGCAATACAAATTAAAAATATTTAAGGTAGGGCAGGGCGTAAATACCTGCCCTTTTGTATACGTTGACGGCAACGGTTATAAACTCACCGAAACGGTTACTTCAAAGGTGTTGCAAAGCGGTAGCGGGTGTGGTAAAATAATTGCGAACGATAAGGAGCTTAAGAATGAAAAAACAAGATAAGATAGACATTATTAAATCAACTATCGGGCAAGCCCAAATTGTTCGGTTTTATTTTAAATACGACCCAAACTATTATTACTACTATCCCAATGCGGTAAATGAAAAATTTATTTTAGGGCAGGAGGAATACGATTTTCAGTTGGACGGCTATCATGTAAGGAAAATTTCCGATATCCGTAAAGTAGAGGTAAAAGACGATCTCTGCGGAAAAATCAACGTATGGAATGGCGTAGCAAACTGTGTATCAAACCCCGAAATCGACATTTCTTCATGGTATACTATTTTTAGCTCGGAGCTGTTAAGAAAACGTTTTATTATCGTAGAAGATGAGAATAACGGTCAATTTGCAATAGGGTTAATTAAAAAGGTTTGTCGTCACCACGTATGTTTTGAAAGATTTGGCGCTGACGGAAAGTGGGACGATTCGCCGTTAATAATACCTTATTCATCAATAACGCACGTCGCATGGAATACCCGTTACACGGATAATTGGTTTAATTATTTAGTCCAACACGGTCAAAGCATTAAGTGGGAAGAATAATATTGCGAAACGGGTGAATATAAACTATGGAAAAGGAAATTGAAGAAAAATTTGTAAATACCTTTATAGTAAAGGATAAACGCAAAAGAATATTGTTTGAATTATGTTCAAATAAAAAAAGGGGAGACGCTGTTCAAAAATTATTGGGTGCGTTGGACGACAGATATAACGTTTTTCGAGACAGCAAAGTTCAGGAAGACGAATTTCTATCTGTTATAAAAAAGTACTTTGACATAAACAAGACGTGCTACGTAATAGCCGACGACAGTATTGACGGAAAAGTACTCCCTTTCAAAACTTCATATAATTATATGATGCAATCAGGCGGCGTCTACGTCTTAGTTTGCGGTGACAATCTTGTCATAGCAAAAGAGGAGTATTGTTATAATACAACTAAATTAATGTATTTTAAATCATAAACTATAATTAATGATTAAATTAATACAAAACTTGTGGGCTTGTCTATGTGGCAAGTCCATTTTTATTATTTGCCGATTTTCAATTCCCACTATGGTGAAAATTTCACAGTATTTGGTTCAAGCATTTGGGTGCGAATAATTGAAATGACAAAACCTTTATGTTATAATAAAATAGGTAAATTGTTTTACAGGGTGAAAAAATGGTAAAATTATTAGGCATAGACGTCGGCTCGACCACGGTAAAAGTCGTGGCGATAGGCGTCAGTGGTAAAATTTTATACAAATCCTACGTACGGCACTACGCTAAGGTGAAGGAGACGGTGCTTACAGAACTGCACAACGTTCAAGCCTTATACCCCGGTGAGTACAGCGCATGTATTACGGGTAGTGCCGGGCTTGGTCTTTCCCAGCGCAGCGGCGTTGCGTTTGCGCAGGAAGTTCAGGCGGCGTTCACCGCTATACGCAAGTACTACCCCGACGTGGACGCGGCGGTAGAATTAGGCGGCGAAGACGCAAAAATCATCTTCGTCACGGGCGGCACGGAACAGCGTATGAACGGCAGTTGCGCAGGCGGCACAGGCGCGTTTATCGACCAGATGGCAACCCTATTAAACGTTACCGTAGACGAAATGGATAGTATGTCTCTAAAGGCGGAGAGAGTTTATCCCATAGCGTCCCGTTGCGGCGTGTTCGCAAAGTCGGACGTACAGCCTTTAATCAATCAGGGCGCTCGTAAAGAAGATATAGCCGCGTCAATCTTTCAGGCGGTGGTTGACCAAACCGTTTCAGGCTTAGCACAGGGCAGAAGAATTAAGGGTAAAGTTTTATTCTTAGGCGGACCGTTGCACTTTTTACAGGGCTTAAAAAAGGCGTTCAAGACGACTTTAAAGCTTTCGGACAGGGACGCAATCTTCCCCGAAGACGCCCCCTGCTTTATGGCAATCGGCGCGGCGCTGCTCTCGTCGACGGCACAGCCTAAAGACTTAAGGGAAATAATTAATCAAATCGAAACTGCTAAGGGCAGCGACGAGATTATAACGGGCAAACCCCTGTTTGAAAACGAAGAAGAGTACAACGCTTTCGTCGCTCGCCACCGTTCGACCGCACTTGACTTTGCCGATATCGCAACCTACGAAGGCGGTGCATACCTTGGCATAGACAGCGGCTCTACGACGACGAAAATCATACTTATAACGCCCGACAGCCGCATACTGTATTCTCACTATCAATCCAACAACGGTCAGCCCTTAGACATCGTTATAGAGCGTTTAAAGGAAATCTTCAGCCGTTCGGAGGGCAGGGTTAAAATTTTAGGCAGTGCGGTAACGGGCTACGGCGAAGACTTAATCAAGTCAGCCATAAAAGCCGACTTCGGCATCGTAGAGACGGTTGCGCACTTTAAAGCGGCAACCCACTTTAACCCCGACGTGGATTTTATAATCGACATCGGCGGTCAGGATATAAAGTGCTTTAAGATTAAAAACGGTGCAATCGACAGCATAATGCTTAACGAAGCCTGCTCGTCGGGTTGCGGTTCGTTTATCCAAACCTTTGCAAGGGCAATGGGTATGGAAATTGATAAATTCGCCGCTTGCGGCTTGTACGCAAAGCACCCCGTTGAGCTCGGCTCTCGCTGTACCGTGTTTATGAACAGTGCGGTCAAGCAGGCGCAAAAGGAAGGTGCGACGGTAGAAGATATTTCCGCAGGGCTGTCGTCGTCAATCGTTAAAAACGCAATATATAAGGTTATAAGGGCGTCGTCTGCGGACGAGCTCGGCGACAACATAGTCGTTCAGGGCGGAACGTTCTTAAACGACGCCGTACTTCGTTCGTTTGAAAACGAGACGGGCAAGAAAGTCATTCGTCCTGCAATTGCAGGGCTTATGGGCGCGTACGGTGCGGCGCTCTACGCAAAGGAAAACGTTAAGGGCGAAAGTACTACGCTCTCACGGGAAGAGATAGAAAGGTTTTCTTATAGCTCCGTGGCGAGCAACTGCCACGGCTGTACTTCCAACTGCTCGATAAATATAGTCACGTTTGAAGGCGGAAGAAAGTTCGTTTCGGGCAACAAGTGCGAAAAGGGTGCAGGGCTAAAGCCTGCGTCTGCCGATTTAGACGTGTACGCCTACAAGCAGGAAAGGCTTATAAAGTGCGTAGAAGGCACTAAGGGCAAGCGTGGAAAGGTGGGGTTGCCCCTGCAGCTTGGTATGTACGAACAGCTCCCCATTTGGGCGGGCTTTTTCGAAAAGCTCGGGTTTGAAGTGGTGCTAAGCGAAAAATCTTCGCGCAAGCTGTACTTTTTAGGTCAGCACACCGTCGCAAGCGATACGGCTTGTTACCCCGCAAAGCTCATTCACGGTCACGTGGAAAGTCTTTTGGATAAGGGCGTAGACTTCATTTTTATGCCCTGCGAAAGCTATAATTTAGACGAGCATTGCTCGGTCAACCACTATAACTGCCCCGTCGTTGCGTACTATCCCGAGCTGTTAAAGGCAAATAACGAACGCTTAACGGACGATAATTTCGTTATGCCGTATATCGACTTGAACGAGCCTAAGACGGCTACGCTTGCTCTTTATAAAGCTCTCGCCAAATTCGGCGTTAAAAAGGGCGAGATTAAAAGGGCGATGGCGGAAGGGTTCAAGCGCTTTTATAGCTACAAGGCGGACGTAAAAAAGAAAGCCGAGTACGTTATAAGAGAGGCAACCGAGCAGGGTAAACAGATTATCGTGCTTGCGGGCAGACCCTACCACGTGGACGCGGAAATCAACCACGGCATAAACAAGCTTATCACGTCTTTGGGTATGGCGGTGCTGTCCGAAGATTGCGTGTTCGATATGGCGGAAACGGTTTCGGTAAACGTACTTAACCAGTGGACGTACCACGCAAGGCTGTACCGTGCGGCGCAGTTCTGCGCAGAACACGACGGCGTGAATCTCGTTCAGCTCGTATCGTTCGGGTGCGGCTTAGACGCCATCACGACCGACGAAGTCAGGGCGATTTTAGAGAAGAACGGAAAACTATACACACAGATAAAGATAGACGAAATAAACAATTTAGGCGTTGTAAAAATACGCCTTCGCAGTATGCTTGCCGCCTTAGAAGAAGGCAGACGTAGATAATTTTCAGCTAAGCGTAAAATTTACTATGAAAGAAGACAATACCATTAATTATAAAGAAGACTTCCCAAAGTGGAAGGACGAATATAAATATACGCATAAGATTTTAATCCCCGATATGCTCCCCTGGCACTTTGCCATTATCAGCGAAGTGCTAAAGCAGGAAGGGTACGACGTAGAGCTGCTTAAAAACTCAACGCGAAGCGTAGTTGACGAAGGATTAAAGCACGTCCATAACGACACCTGCTATCCCTGTCTTTGCGTGGTTGGTCAGTTTATCGACGCGTTAAAGAGCGGTAAGTACGATATTGCGCATACCGCCGTTTTAATCACGCAGTCGGGCGGCGGCTGCCGTGCGTCCAACTACGTATCCTTAATCCGCAAGGCGTTAAAGGCGGAGTTCCCCGAAGTGCCCGTCGTCTCGGTCAACTTCTCTGGGCTTGAAAAGGACAGCTCGTTTAAAGTCGGCATAAAGCTCTTACTCAAGCTTGCGTTTGCGATTTTCTACGGCGATACGCTTATATGGTGCTACAACCAGACCAAGCCGTACGAAGAAGAGGCGGGCGCAACCGACGCCGTGCGCGATATCGTAGTAAAGACCATTTGCGAAAAGTTCGAGTCGGGCAGATACAAAAGGTTTAAAAGTATAAATAGCTATATAATCTCCGCTTTTGCCGCCGTGCGCCGCAGGAGAGAAGATAAGGTCAAGGTGGGCATAGTCGGCGAAATATACGTTAAATATTCCTATCTCGGCAACAACGGTTTAGAAAAATTCCTACTCTCGGAAGATTGCGAACCCGTCGTCCCTGCGCTTATGGACTTCGTCTTATATTGCATAGTCAACAATATTAACGACGGCTATTTCTACGGCAGAAAGGGCGTTTTCTGGCAGGTGAACAAGTTACTATATACGGTGTTGCATTCCTTGCAGAAAAAGGCGATAAAACTCATAAAAAAGGACGGCAATTTCGAGCCGTTGCACGACTTCGAGCATTTAAGAAAGTGTGCTGACGAAGTGTTAAATCAAGGCGTAAAGATGGGCGAAGGCTGGCTTATCCCTGCCGAGATGGCGGCGCTTGCCGAGACGGGCGTTAAAAACGTAGTCTGCACACAGCCGTTCGGCTGTCTGCCCAACCACGTTGCAGGCAAGGGGGCGGTGAGAACGCTTAAAAATATCTATCCCGACGAAAATATCGTTGCGGTTGACTACGACCCTTCGGCAACTAAGGTCAATCAGGAAAATAGAATCAAGCTTATGCTTGCCACCGCAAGGGAAAATTTAAAAAATAAAGGTTAATTCAATGCAGTTATTTCCAAACGCAAAATTCATAACGAGTGCGGCGGCTAAGTCGCAGTTTATCACGGGGCAGGGCAAACCCGTCATTGCGGTCAGCGGCAAGTCCAACGTGGGCAAAAGCTCGTTCATAAACGCCTTAGCAGGGCAAAAAAAGCTTGCAAAAGTTTCGGGCGACCCTGGCAGAACAAGGCTTATAAACTACTTTGATTTCGGCACGTTTATCCTTGCCGATTTGCCCGGTTACGGCTATGCAAGGGTAAGCAAGGCGGAAAAGGCAAAGTGGTCGCACCTTTTAGACGATTTCTTTGCAATAGGCGAAGTTGCGCACGTCATATCCCTTTGCGATATCCGCCACGAGCCGACCGCCGACGACAAGCTTATGCTAAATTTTTTGTATGCAAAAATAATTCCCTTTACCGTAGTTGCAAACAAGGCGGACAAGCTCTCTCGTGCGCAGATAGATAAGGCGATAGGCGTAATTTCCACCGCCTTTAAGTGCGGAAGGGGGGATATAGTTGCCGTGTCGTCTAAGTCCGGCTACGGGCTTGATAAGGTGAAAACGGCGATAGACGCCGTAATAGCGCTTTGTAAATAAGCGTCGTAATAGTTCGTCGCCTTTACGTTTTGGCTTGGTCATTTACCATTAAGTAAACTCCCTTCGCCAAAGCCGCAGGCTCCTGCTCTTACTTGCTTCTTTTCAAAGCCGTATACCCGAATAAGGTTATATGAAATTTAATTCCTTAGTACAAAACGCCTTGGCAATTTTGCCAAGGCGTTTTTAACTGAAAAATAAAATTACTTTCTGTCCTTGATGGGGACGTATTCCCTTCTGGGCTGAACGCATTGATATGCAGGGCGGATAATCTTTCCGCCGTTCGTCAGCTCTTCTATGCGGTGCGCCGACCAACCTGCAATACGAGAGATTGCAAAGAGCGGCGTATACAGGCTTTGGGGCAGGTTCAACATTGAATATACGAACCCTGAATAGAAGTCGACGTTGGGCGAAATAGGCTTGTTTAAATGCTTTTTCTGCGCAAGCAACTCACCTGCAACCGTGGCAACGTTATTGTACAGCTCGAATTCCGATTCCTTGCCCTTTTCAACGGCAAGCTTGCCTGCGTACAGCTTTAAAACTTCCATACGGGGGTCGGATACGGTGTACACGGCGTGTCCCATTCCGTAGACCAAACCCGTCCTGTCAAACGCTTCCTTGTTGATTATCTTAGTAACGTAATCGGTAACCGAAGGCAGCGACCAGTCGGAAAGGTTTTCCTTGATATTTTCCATCATCTGGCAAACCTTAATGTTTGCACCGCCGTGCAGGGGACCCTTTAACGAGCCGAGCGACGCCGCAACGGAAGAGTAGGTGTCCGTACCCGTAGAAGTGGAAAGGTGGGTGGTAAAGGTAGAAGCGTTACCGCCGCCGTGGTCCGCGTGCAAGATAAGGCATATATCCAAAACCTTAGCTTCCAAGTCGGTGAATGCGTTGTCCTTACGCAAAACGTGCAAGATGTTCTGCGCGGTGGAGTAGCTTGCAACGGGCTTGTGGATATACATAGAGCCGTCGTTGGTGTTGTAGTACTTATAAACCCTGTGCGAATAAGCCGCAATCATAGGGAACTGTGCAATTAGCTGCAAGCTCTGCCTGAGTACGTTGCTGACCATAACGTTGTCGGGGTCAGGGTCGTAGCTGTACAAATTAAGCACGCAACGGGCAAGCATATTCATCATATCCTTGCAGGGCGATTTCATAATTACGTCTCGCACGAAGTTTCTGGGTAAAACCCTGAAATCGGCAAGCATACTCGTAAACGAATCTAATTGCTTTTTGGTGGGTAAATAACCGAATAAGAGCAGGTAAACCGTCTCTTCAAAGCCGAAGCGGTTCTCGCTCTCGCAGTTTGCAATCAAGTCCTTAACGTTATAACCGCGGTAGCACAAAACGCCGGGTACGGGCGTTCTCACGCCGTCTACGTTAGCCCAGCCGGTTACTTCGCTTATTTCGGTAAGCCCACACATAACGCCTTTGCCGTTCTTATCGCGTAAGCCCCTTTTAACGTCGTACTTTTCGTACAACTCGGGTTCGATAATATCGGTTTTAACCAACTCTGCCGCCATACGCGACATAGTGTGGGAATACTTGACGATTAGGTTAATCTCATTAAAATCCAAAATATCACTTCCGATTAATTAATAAAAGTATTTTACCATTATTTTTAGCCCTTTGTCAATGAGTTTTTTATAATGCAAGGTAAAATATGGGTGAATAATATTTCACTGTGATGTATAATTATTAAAAACATAATTGCAACAATTTCATTTTCTGCCTACAAAATGAGCTGAAGAATTTAGCCTTGACAAAATTTTTCGGTTATACTAAAATAAATATAGTTTCAAACGCATAAAAAAAGTTTATACAATAGATATACGGAAATAGGAGAATTAAAATGCAACAGGTTAAATTGTTATCCGCAGACGAAAGGTTATTATTCGCGTTGAGCGGAGAGATTGACAGCGCAACGAGCGAAGATTTCTACGCCGAAGTTTATGCGGCTTACACGCACGATAAAAAGGATATCGTGTTCGACTGTTCGGGCTTAAACTTTATCGACAGCACCACGCTGGGAACTTTCGTAAAATTGTATAAAATGGTCAAGGCGGACGGCAACGGCTTTAAGCTTACTAAAGTTTGCCCCAGAATAAAAAAACTATTTGAAATCTGCGCCCTTGATAAGCTTATGGAGATTGAGTCATGAAAACGTTCACGGTAAAATTCTGCCTTGCCGACAGTGAATTTATGACGGCGGTACGCTTAACCGTCGGTGCGGTTTGCGCCGTTGCGGACGTGGATATCGACGTGACCGAAGATATGAAGGTGTGCGTAAACGAAAGCTGTCTGTATTTAAAGGATTGCGGCTATAAGGACGTATCCGTTCAGCTTAGCTGCGACGGCGGCGTAGTTGCAACCGTCTGCGGTGAAGGCGGTACTCCTAAAGAAAACGAAAATCAATTCTCGCTTGCATTAATTTCCGCACTCGTTTCATCTTGCGAAATCGAAAGAGCAGAAGGCGTAGTTAATAAATTGACCTTAAAGATATGACGAACGAACAGGCAGAAGAGCTGTTCCGCACCTATAAAAAGACGGGTGATATAGCGATAAGGAATAAGCTCGTAGAAAACTATATGTACGTTGCCGAAATACTTGCAAAGAAGTATTCGGGCAAGGGCGTCGAGTACGACGATTTATTGCAAATCGCGTCCGAAGCCTTGGTTTCGGGCGTCGAAAAATACGACCCCGATATGGGCAACCTGTTCACCACGTACATAACCCCTACGATAACGGGCATAATCCGCAACTATTTCCGCGATTATTCCCGCCTTGTCCGCTTGCCAAGAAAGCTGAACGAGCTGAATATAAAGATTAAAGGGGTAATAAATCAGTATTACCAACAAAACGGCGTAAAGCCCACGGTCAGGCAGATTGCCGCGACTTTGGGCGAGAGAGAAGAAGATATTATCGAAGCGATGGAATGTCATTCCCCCGTCAGCTTGGATTCAACCGTGAAAGGCGAAGATTCCGACGTGCCTTTATACGAAGTTATCGAAGGCGATAATTCTTCGTTTGAAAACTTTGAAAACGACGAATCGCTAAAGGCGGAAATTGCAAAACTTTTGCCCGTTGAACAGCAGGTTATTTCAATGCGTTACGGGCAGGGGCTCTCGCAGTCGGAAGTGGGAAAAAAACTCGGCGTAAGCCAGATGACCGTGTGCCGTATCGAGAGCAAATCAATAGAAAAGTTAAGGGCGGCGTTGAAAAATGATTGATTTTGTCGTATACGGAATTGATGAAATGAACGGCG
This sequence comes from uncultured Clostridia bacterium, assembly GCA_945834965.1. Classification (GTDB taxonomy): domain Bacteria; phylum Bacillota; class Clostridia; order Christensenellales; family Borkfalkiaceae; genus Coproplasma. The sequence goes on from CAMAHZ010000009.1 coordinate 9,488, forward strand.
AACTCAACAGGTTTGTAGATTATCTGCATACCGCCGACGTCGACGACGACGCCGTTTTCTATTCAAGGCTCGTCTCGTGCGAGCTGATAACCAACGTCTTGCGCCATTGTAGCGGCGCGGCGCAGTTTTGTGCAGAGCTGACGGAAGGCGGTGTAAAAATAACCGTGTGTGCGTCTGCGCCTTCGGGCAGAATTGCAATACCCGCCCTGCCCGACGTGCTTGCGGAGAGCGGTAGGGGGCTTTATATCGTAAACGAAGTGTCGGGCGGAAACGTCTTTATCAACGGCGGAAACGTTACGGTAGTTATTAAGAGAGAAGTAAAATAAAAAGCGTAGAGAGATTGTAATAATCTCTCTTATTTTTTTGACCGAACTAAAATAATGGTACGAAAAAAGCGACGGAAGTAATTTTCCGTCGCTTTAAAGTTTTAAGCTATTTTATTAGTCCTTGCCGATTTCTCTATAGATTTTTGCAAGCAAGCTGTCAGAGCATAAATCGCGCATTCTGTTGATGTGAACGAATACTGCAGGGAAGAAGTCCGCGTTGTTTTCGTTGAGCTTGTAAACGGGGATAGAGCTGAATTTGCCCACGTTCCTATTGACGAATACGTCAAAGAATTGCGCTCTCTCTTCGTCGGTAAGCTTGTCGATGAAGGGGTCGATACTCTTCTTTTCTTCCTTAGCCTTTTCGCTTTCAATCGTATCGCCAAATAAATTAACGGCGGGGGTGGGTTCAACCGTTTCAACTTCTTCAACCGTCTCGGTTTCAGCAGTGGGCTGAGCTTCTTCAACTTCTTCAACTTCCGCAACGGGCTGAACTTCTTCAGCTTGAGCAGCTTCAACGACTTCAGCTTCCGCAACGGGTTCAACGACTTCTGCAGGCGTCTCTTCTTCAACTTCGTCAATCGTCTCTGCGTCGAGAATGGAGAGCTGTTCGCCAACGCTTTCGGTGGGTTCGGTTTCAACGCTTTCAGCTACGGGTTGAGCAGCGGCTACGGGTTCGTCGCCGAACATATTAGTCTGCTGAGCTTCTTCAACGGGCTGTTCAAGACCTTCTTCGTCGTTGTTTTCAGCAAGGCTCTCGTCCTGAATGACAATCTTTTCGTTTTTGAAAATCTCGTACTGAGCAGCCTTGTAAGCCTTAACCTTAGACTTGCCTACGCAGTATCTAACGATTTCAACGATAAACGCAAGTAAAACGAGTATAGCGCTAAGGTAGATATAAATACCGACCTTGCCAAAGCCTTCTAACACGAACGAGAGAACGACGCAAGCGGCTATCAAGAGAATGATTAACGAGTATCTGATTGCCGCAACCACGAACCAGCCCTTGTGGGGGTTAGGCTCGCCGTTCTTTCTCGTCTTATTGCCTGCGATAAGACCGATATAATCGATTATTACGCTTAAGGTAACAATTGCAGGTACGATAATATACGCAAGCTGACGGATAAACATTGCCGTCTGCGTAGCAGGGTTGGCAAATGAGAGCGTTCCGTTGCAGAGATTTTGGATAAAGAATACGAAATAGAATCCGCTTGCGTTTACATCTATAAAGGTTGCGCCTTGTGCGCCTATCAAACCTGCAAGTGCATTTAAGGGCGATTCGAGTACGGGGATAAACGCAACGATATCGAACAAGGTGAATAAGGTCAACGTTGCGAGCAGGAAGATGATAAACTTAGCAACGCCGAGACCGCCCTTGTACTTAATGGATTGCGCACTCATTACGAGAGCAATCACGCCCAAGGGGATAAGTAACGCCCAGTCCTGCCAGGTGCCTGCAAAGTAGAGCATTTCAAAGATTACGTACGCGCTTATAAAGTTGAACGCGATAAATTCAGCGGCGAAAGCACACCTTAAATTCGTGCTCTTTTTCGCTTTACCAGCAATAACGGGTATAAGCATAATAAGCGCAAGCAGGGTAGCTACCATAATGCCTAAATAAATTACGCTCTGCGCTGTAGGCACTAAACCGGAAATGAAGAACGTGCCGTAAGCCGATGCAGGTATTTCCACGCCAAAGAGCTTAACGATGGGCGCAACAGCCGCAAGCAGTATCTGAATGAACATTTTTCCGTAGAAAATGGGAACGAACAGAGCGGCTAAAAGGCTTACAAGCGCCAGCGTATAGGAAAGTATGATAAAGAGCTTACCGGGTTTTTTTGCCGTCGTTTCGGGCTGAACTGCCGTTTCTTCTACTGCGGGCAAAGTTTTTTCTTTTCCTTTCATTGCTTAAAATCTCCGTATCAAAATCGACGTACCGCTACCTGAAAAATTTGGCAGCGCATACAGTTAATATACGATATAATTTTATTAACTATACTATAGTATAATACTTAAGTGCGGCTATGTCAAGCTTATGCGCAAATAAGTATTGTTTAATTTCAACTGCAAAGATAAAATATTTCCTGCAAAAAACCTGACCAAACCGCCTATCAAATAGGTAATTTTGTGGTTAAAAGGGTTGTAAAAGTCTCAAAATAAGTATATAATTAAGTTACTGAAAAAAGTAGAAAATCAAGTAACTTTTTAACTTTGTCGGGGTGTGTTATGTCAAACTCGCAGAAAGAAACTTCGGGCGGAAGGCTTATAAATTCAACGGTAGATTGCGTCTGCAAAAGCAAGCCCGAGCTCTTTTTAAAGGAATTAAATAGCGCCGACTACGAAAAAGTCTTTTCCGACGAAGCGTTGGTTTCAAGCTGTATCAGCCTTTTTGAAAACGACTTAAACGTAAGCTTAGCTGCAGAAAAACTTTATATGCACCGCAACACCTTAATTTACAGAATTAAAAAGATAGAAAAACTAATCGGGCTGAACGTTTCAAAGTTTTCCGACGCTTTAAAATTTATCGTGCTTTTTAAGGCGTATAAAAACCTACGTATTAAGGGTTGACGGCTTTTAGGGATAATAAAAATGAGTAACAACGGTCGCTATATTACCAAAATTAAAAAACTTTTATTGCCTATTGCGGTCTTTGCTTTGATACCCGTATTTTTGCTGTGTGGGTGCAACACGGAAGAAAGGGCGTTTAAATGGGTGGAAGGGAAAATTAACGAGCATTACTATTTCCCCCTGCCGGAGGATAGAGAGTACGAAGGCTCCGTAAAAGATTACGTAAATAAATATCTCGATATGTACAGCAGCTTTTATACCGCCGAAGAATACAAAAAGGTCGAAGCTACTTCTTCAGGCAGTATGAGCGGTTTGGGCGTTTCCTACGAATATATTCCCCAAGGCGTGTACCCGGGCGGTCAAAGCGGTCTGTATTTAACCAAAGTCGTGGGCAATTCCCCTGCCTACCACGCAGGCTTGCGTGCGGGCGAGTTCGTCTACAGCGGAGGTTATAACGGCGAGCTAACTACGTTTGACAGCTATTCTTCGTTTACGCTATTTTTAGATGGTATTCCTAAGGACGAAATGTTTGTCCTTAACACAGACAAGGGCGCTTATCAAACGAGAAAAAAGGATTACACGGCAAGCTATTGCTATATGGTGACTAATTCCGCCGAGTGGAACGTGACGTACGAAAACAATAGTATGCATATTGTCGAAGAGAGCGGCGGAAAAAGCTGTCTGCCCGACGGTGCGGCGTACCTAAGGCTTGATAAATTCTACGGCAACGCCGCGCAGGAGATGGCGGCTTTAATCGAAAAATTCAACGCCGAAGAGTGTACTTCGCTCATTCTCGATTTAAGGCAAAACGGCGGCGGTTACGTAGACGTAATGAGCAATATTTCCACTATATATACGGGGCAATTGCAAAATGCAATGCCGTCTGCGGGCGTTGCGCAGTACAAAAACGGCAGTAGGGATTACTTTAAACCCACCGTTTCTTTCCCTGCTTCCAAACAGCTGAAGGCAGGCGTAAAGGTAAGCGTGCTTGCAGATAGCGGCTCGGCAAGCGCGTCGGAAGCGTTAGTAGGCTCGTTGATTTGCAACGGGGTGGTGGACTACTCCGATATCTATATTTCGGATTTCGACGAAGGCTACCTTAGCCTTCACGCCACGGCTAATAATTGCCGCACCTACGGCAAGGGCATAATGCAGTCGACGTACCGTCACCCCGTCTACGGCTATGCGATAAAGCTTACCACCGCACTCATATACTGGCCCGATAACACGACCACAATTCACGGTACGGGCTTGGGTACGGAAATGGGCTGTAAAACGGTTAAGGCAGGTTGGAGCGTAACCTACGACGACGAGCAACTCTCTCTCGCCGTACGGCAAATTTACGGACTGTCGGCTTAATAATTTTAATATTCAAAAACTCAATTCAAAGCTTAAAAACGAAGGCGTCAAGTCTTCGTTTTTCTTTTGTCTTTTATGCGCTAAACCGCATATAGCCTATCTCGCCTTCCTGAAATTTCTAACGCGAACGGCGTCGAAAACTATGCAGACGGACAGCCCGTTTGCCGCAGAGACCACGTCTACCGCATACTTTTCCGCACCTTCAAAATATTCCTTGCAAACAGTCTTTAAATCTTCTATAAACAGCTCCTTTTCGCCGTCTGTAAAAACCACCTTATCAACAATCATATACAGTACCTTATTTTTCGTTTAATTTTGCCTTTGACCCCGTAATATGGCTTAATTACGTCAAAAATCTTCTCGTTTCCCATAAGCTTTAACGCCAAGGTGTTAAACGCCTTTTTAGTGCTGTTTTTCATCTTTGAAAGGGGTATAAGCAAATCTTCGGGGATAACGCCCAAAAGCTCGCAACGGGTAAGCGTTGCGTATTCCTGCGGCGTTAAAATCGCCCCGTCGAACACCAGACCGCCGTTGACCTTGTTCACGACGAGCTCAACCTTTTTAAACCCCTTGTCCTTTAGCGTAGCCGCCGCACGGCTTGCGCTCTTAACGCAGGCGGGGTAGGGTTCGCTCACGAGCATTGCCCTGTTGCAAGCGCCTATTGCAACTCCGTCGCACAAAATTCTGTCAAAGGTAGGGGCGAGCGAGCTTACCGCATTAAAGATAAATTCCCCGTCGTTGCATCCAAGCGTGGGCAGAATATAAAAGTTGGGCGAAAGCGGGTGGTTTATTAACGCCTGCTTGACCCTGCAAGCGCCGCCCAACGCGTCGCCCAAGGTGTAGGAACAAAGGCTGTCGACCTTGGCAATCTCAAGACCGCTTGCGCATAGGGTATCGCCGTCAACGAAAAGCGTCCGTTCGCCGTTCAAGGCAAGCGCCAACCCCGTCGCCGCGGCGCACGTCGTCGCCCCCGAACCGCCCTTTGCGCCTGTTACGAATATGACGTCTGACATATGACAAATTTTTCCTTTTCAAACTTCTTTTTGATTATATAATATAGAAAAATCGAAATTTTGTC
>CAMAHZ010000010.1 GCA_945834965.1 uncultured Clostridia bacterium
AAAGGGTAACTCGTTGGTTTCCAACTCGTTACCCTTTGTTTTGCGGAGAGAGAGGCTCTAAGAGCCATTTCTCCAAAGGTTATCAAACACGCGCAAACGTCCATTTTACGGGCGTTTGTGTTTTTTTAGTGGTAACGATTGAAACTGCGTATTCCATATTAGTAAACCTATTTTCGGGTACTTTTTCGGGTACTTATTTTTCGGGCGTTTCGTCGTCAGAGCCGAAAGCGTCAAACTTCGCCATGTTTTCTATTTTGGCAGCGTCCACGATTTTAATATACGGCTTCATTGCCTTATAGTCGCTGTGTCCTGTCCATTCCATTATAACGGGCGCAGGAATACCAAGCCGAAGGGCGTTTACTATAAAAGTCCTACGCCCGGCGTGAGTTGTAAGAACGCTATACTTAGGCACTACCTGCTCTATACGTTCGTGTCCGCAGAATTGAACAATACGCACGGGTTCAGCTATTCCAGCTTCCTCGGCAGCATCGTGTAAGTGTTCGTTCATTGTGGCATTTGCCACCACAGGAAGGGCAAGCCCACGCGGAAAGCGGATATCCTTATATTTGTCGAGGATTGAAAGCGCGTATTTGTTCAGTTCTATATGAAGCCTGTCGTTAGTCTTCTTAGTGATTACAACCATATAGGGCGGATTTGCCGTTAGGTGCAAGTCAGAACGGCGAAGCTTTGCAACGTCAGAGTATCGAAGCCCCGTAAAGCAGCAGAAGCAGAAGACATCACGAACGGGAGCGAAGGAAGGGTTAGAACCAGAAAACTTGAAGTTAAGGAAGTACTGCAGCTCTTCCCATTCCAAGTATATAACTTCTTTGCAGTCAAGCCCCGGAAGACGGGGGCGGTACTGCTGATGTGCCAGCCCGTTATAGTAGCCGTTGGCAGCAGCCCAGCGTAAGAACCAGCGGAGAAAGCCGATGTTCTTATCTATAGACGGGTTAAGCATTTTCTTTTTCTTGATTAGGTAGCTTTTCACGAAGTCCGCGAAGTCTTCCTTTGAGAACGTGGAAAGCGACAGGTTAGAACGCCAGCCAGTCAGGTGCAAGCGCAGGGAAGAAAACTTAGTATATGTCGCCTTAGTCCAGCTTTTATCGTACCCTTCCGCTTCCGTGAATTTGTCGAAGTATTGGTAGAAGTCCGACTCTTCCGCTTTGGCAGAGGTACGACCAGCGGACAGGTTAAAGGCTTCCTTAAATTCCTTCACGTCCGGGGCGCGTCTGTTGTCAAGTTCAAAGCGCGTTAGCACGTCTTCAACCAACGCGCACAGCTTCACGATAGCGCGGTTTATTTCGCCAGCCGCCTGCCCTGCTTTGTTCTTAGTGTTAGGGCGTACCACTTCATTAACGGCATCCCATTTGGAAGGCGCGACAGCGTAGCCGCTTCTTAAGTCCGCACGGTAGCCCGACCAAGAAACGCGCAGCCTAATGGCGGCTTCTTCCGCCACTTCTTCGCCTTTGTTGTTTGGCTTAACGTGAAGCCCCAGCTTTATACTATACTTCATTACTTACCCGTCATTTTCCGCGTTAGCATATTGCCGCGCCCCGTTATTAGCCAGCTTGCAGATATCGGAAAATTGGCAACCAGCGCGTAGATAGCTTCTATTTCCACGTTCTTATAGCGTGAAGTCTTACCCGTAGGAGTAACGCCGAACTCTAAGCGCATTTCGCGGTAGCGCGGAGAGCTAAGCGAGTTTTCGACACAGAAAGACTCCAGCGCACTAACGAGCTTGTAGGTAACAAGCGCGTCGATCGCTTGAAAGAAACGACGGCTTACGCCTTCGCTTATTGGCGATTGCTTTACGATTGTCCGGGGCATAACTTCGCGTTTTTGAGGTTTGACAGCATTACGTTATAGTCACTTTCCGACACTTCCGCCGTTTCCTTCCCTTCAAGGTAGGCAGCTTCCAAAGCGTCGAAGACGGGCGCAGGGATATAAGGATAGTAAGCCCGTTTTGAGTAGAACGAATCCACGTTTATAGAAATAGTACCCATATAGCAGTTATTTTTGTTAAATTTCGCGTCTAAGCGCGTCAAATATAAAAATGGTATAGTTGCAAGCTGAAAAGATTTGAAGCGATTGTAGGGGCATTTCTTCCCGTTTTCCGTATTAAGGTAATGCGGTAGCCGTTCTCCTATATAATAATATAAAGGTATCGCGCACGCGCATGATGTTAGCGGCGTTTGAACTTATAGACCCCGGTATATAGAAGCCCGTCTATAGTAAACGTGGCTTCGCCGTCTTCTTGAAGATTGGATATAACAACCGTAGCCGTTTCGTTTTCGCCGTATTGAAGCCGTAAGGTATTAGAGCCTTCCTGCCTGTATTTGCCCGTCGTCGTTTCATTGATTGCACCCCAGCCGCTATAAAAGAACGTAAACGAGCCGTCAGAGCCGAACAGGAAGTAAGAGCCATCCTCCTGCCCGATAAAGCTATTAGTACCCGAATTTCGGTAATAGGTTTGTACCCACTTACCAACAACGCTAAAGCCATCTTCGCCTGTTTCGTCTTTGGAGCAGGACACAAGCGACAGGAAAGCCAGCAGAACAAACAAATACTTTTTCATATACTTTTCTTAGATTGGTTAATACTTTGGTACTTTGACACCCCCGAAGACTACCATACAGCGGCACATGTGGCATCCTCGCCCGGCTGGGCAACCGCTTTTTTAAGTACTTTTGTAAGTTCGGAGATTGTCTCCTGTTGGCTTTCGACAACAGAAGTAAGGCGTTCGTTTTCGGAGCGAAGCCAAGCCTTCTCGTTACGGGCTTCTACCAGCAGTTCCGCCAGCATTTCGGAAGGAAGCACACCGCCCTGCTGGTTAGCTTCTGGTTTTTCGTCGCCAGCCTTAATCATTTGTTCTTTACCCAGCAGCAGCCAAACGGGGTTAAGTTCGGGATAGTGTATGCCAATAGTTTGCATTACCTTTGGCGAAACGGATTGTTTGATACTTTCGACGTAGGCAGAGCTTACGCCGATTTTCCTGCAAAATTCCCGTTCAGATATACCAAGCGAAGCTATAAATTCCTTAAGCCGTTCCTTCACGGGGTTAGTTCGTTTTTCTTTTACCATATAGCCCAAAACGTTATGAAAGGTTAAATAATCGCCTTTGTATGCTTTTTGTAAGCCAAAAGTTTGCACGATTCAACTTTTATGCCTAAATTTGCACTCGGTAAGGCGGAAGTTTGCAAAACTTAAAGCTTTCGGGTGCAAAGGTAAGCAAAATTTTCCAACCCTGCAATAACGTAAATACGTCAAATTACAATTTTTAAGCTATATGGAATATACAACAACTTACATTAACAGAAATTACCTTATTAAAGTTTACGGCTTTGATAACGAAGGTAAGCGTATTAACAAGCTGCTGGGCGTTTCGGGTTTGATAGCCTTAATAGGCGTAGAACTTGCTAACAAGTTCATTGCACGCGCAGAGAAGGCTGCTGCCGATTGTACGGTTTGCAAGTTACGCCGGGGATTGAAGGTTAGCTTATACATGCACTAATTATAAACATTCAGCTATATGGAACAGACGATTAAACAACAGCAGCAGGAGCTAATAGAGAAGCTCCAGCAGAGACAGGAAGAACTGCTTAAGAAGTTCGACGCGGAAGGTTACGTAGTAGCCGGGTACGGCGGCGACACCTACTACTGCTTTGTAGGCACAGGCAGAGGATTTAACGGAGCGGCACTTGCACCACTAAGCAGAAGACCGCATATCTTCACGACGAAGCAGGAAGCACAGCGCGAAGCCAACAACGGCATCTACAGGAACGGACGCGACGAGGTTATAGCCCTTAAGGTGGAAGAAGCCCGTACCTACTTCCGAAAAATTCACGCGGAGATAGAAAAGAACATACAGACTATTAAGGAACAATTCAGCAAACAATAACACGGGGCAGTGGCGCAAGCCCCACCACACTAAAGAACAAAGCTATATGGATAAGAACTACAGCGAAACGATTGCAATAAACGCCCTTATAAGCGTTTTGCAGGATGTCGTAAACAACGGCAACGAGAACCCGGAGTTTGACAGCGAAAGCGGCTTTGCTGACATTTCAGACGGGAGCAGACAACAACCTATCATCCTATTAGACCGCGAAGACGTTAGCAACCTTATTCCCTTCTTAGAGGAACAGATGGCAGACCAGCGGACTATAGACTACTTTAAGAACATCGGCGAAGCAAAGCCGATCGAGAATAACAAACAGGGGTAAGGGGTATTTATACCCTAAGCCAGTATTAAAATAATACGATTATGGTTATAACAGGACAGACAAACAAACAGAAACAGGCGTTAGGCTTCCGCCGTGGACTTGCACAGGTTCGCATGGGAGAGTACGCAGAAGTACGCGAAGCACTTATGGAAGCTTTAGGCATAAACAACCGCAACAGCCTCGCAGCCTACGCCAGCGGAAGACAGGAAATGAAAGTAACACAGGCGGAAGCCGTAGAAGGCGTTTTTAACCGCTACGGAGTAACTAAAAACATTTGGGGCGAATGAAACTTAACGCAGAACTTACAAAGCGCGAAAACGAGGTAGCTGAGCTGCTGGCGTGGGGCGCAGCAAAGAAAGAGGTAGCCGACAGGCTGTTTATTTCGACGCGCACCGTAGAGAACACTGCCCGGAACATATACGCCAAGACAGGCGTACAGAAGGCTACGGAACTTTGCGTTTGGTGGTTTTGCAAAAAGTGTGGAGTATCGCCCAGCTTAGACCCACTTAAACGCGCCTTCTACGCTTTGGTATTGTTGGCTATCTTCATTCCGCGAGAATTGACAGCGAACGGCGACCTGTTCAGAGCAGGACGCAGGATGGCAAAGACGGCGAGAACCTACAGGGCTTCAAGACGAAGAAGCGAAGATTTGGATATTACAGACTTCATTAAAACGACAGCTATATGAAAATGCAACTTGCACTATTAGCAGCCTTACTGATTTTAGGCACTATTTGGGTACGCAGCATCAAGGCACAGGTAGCCTACGCGGACACCGACTGCCCGGCTTGCGGAAGTAACGAGGTTTTAGACTTCGGAGAGACAGACAACGGGCAGCATTGCCACTGCTACGACTGCGGACAGGAATTTTACTTAACACCAGCCAGCGACTATGAGTAAGTACGACCAAAACACGCGAGTAATAGACCTGACGATGGGCGAACTTCTTAGCGCAATAGAAGAAAAGGTTAGAGAGGTTCAGAACAGCCAGCAGCAGCCAGCGGACAGCGACAAACATTTTGTTTACGGCTTGAAGGGGTTAGCCAAGCTGTTAGGATGCAGCAAGACGACAGCAGCCCGGCTTAAGGCTACAGGCAACTACGACGAAGCTATAACGCAGGTAGGCGCACTCCTTATTATTGACGCGGACAAAGTGTTAGAGATAGCAAGAAACAAGTAATTAACAATTTTAATAACAACAGCTATATGGCAAAGCAAGTAATTCTAAAACGGCTTACCCTTACAAACTTCAAGGGTTTGCGAAACGTGGCTATTGACTTCAACGGCAGCGTTACAACCATTTCTGGAAAGAACGGCACAGGAAAGACCACCGTAATAGACGGCTTTAATTGGCTTCTTTTCGGAAAGGACAGCGAAGGCAACAGCGACACAAAGTTTGGTATTAAGACCACCGACAAAAACGGCGCGTTCATTCCGCACATCGATCATGAAGTTAGCGGTACGTTTGAAGTAACGGACACCGAGACAGGCGAGACCGAAACAAAGATTTTCCGCCGCGTATTGGTTGAGGATTGGAAGGAAGAGGTAAACGAAGAGACAGGCGAAAGCCGCGAGTACCTCAAAGGACACCATACCAACTACTACTACAACGAAATGCCCCTAAAGACTAAGACGGAGTACGACCGCATTGTAGCGGAGATTATACCCGAAGCCGTCTTTAAGGTAATTACTAACCCTTCCTACTTCCTTACGCTTCATTGGCAGACCCAGCGCGACATGCTTCTACAGATGGCTGGGGAGATTACCGACGAACAGGTAATAGGCAGCAACCCGAAGTTTGCCCGTTTGGTTGAGCTTCTACAGGGTAAGACATTAGAGGGCTACCAAGCCAAAATCAAGGAAGACCGCGCGAAGATTGAAGCAGACCTGCAGCGCATACCCACCCGGATAGACGAAGTAACGCGAAACACGCCGCAGGATTTGGACTTTACGGCTTTGGAAGCGCAGCTTACCCAGCTACAGGCGAAGTATGACGAGTTAGACAGGGCTATGACTTCCGCAGCGGAAGCAAACCGCCAAGCATACCAGCAGAAGCAGGGCGTACAGCAGCAAATTAACGAACTACGCACTAAGCAGCAGAATATCCTGTTTGCAGCACAGCAGAAAGCCAACGAGGAAGCACACAGCAGAAACTCAGCCTACGACAGCGCATCTTTAGAGCTTGCAACACTTAGCTACTTAGAGCGCAACACAAACGGGCTTTACGAAGCCAGCAAGCGCAGGATAGAAGGCGACAATAGCCGCGCAGCTGAACGCGAACAGGAATACACGAAGCAGCAGGACGAAACCCGTAACAAATGGTTCAAGGTAAACGCCGAAGAGTTCAAGGACGGCGAAGCTTTGATTTGTCCGCTATTCAAACACGGATGCGCAGACAGCAACGCACTACAGCAGTACCAGCAGAACCAAACCGCAGCCCGTGAGACCTTCGACAAAGACAAGGCGGAACGTCTTAACGCCATCACTAAGGAAGGGCAGAAGCTCGGCGAACAGATTAAGGAACAGAAGGCGGAAGCCCAGCGTTTGGAAAACGAGCTTTCGGAGCTGGAGAGCAAGCACGAAAAGGACTTAGCGGACATCAAGGCGAGACGTGAAGCAGCGGAGCTTAAGAAACAGCAGAACCCGAAACAGGAAGCCCGGACGGTTAAGGGCGAAGACATGCCCGAATGGGTAGAGCTTCAAAGCCAAATAGACGCTTTGCAGGTTCAGCTACAGGCGGAAGAGCAACACACCGAAAACGACCAGACTGCACAGCTTCGCCAGCAGCGCACACAGGTACAGACCGAAATAGACGGCGTGAAGGCAGAGCTTCAAAAGAAAGAGCAGATCGAGAAGGCGCAGAAGCGTATAGCCGAGCTTAACCAGCAAAAGAAGGAGCTACAGAAGGCGAAGGCACAGCTGCAGGGTAAGGAAGACCTGTTAGCAGACTTTGAACGCGCCAAAATGGACGAAGTAGAACGCAGGGTAAACGCCTTATTCCGCTACGTTCAGTTCAAGATGTACCGACAGCAGATAGAAAACGAAAAGCAGGTAGCCGACTGCGTTTGCTACATTGACGGCGTAAGGTACGCAGACAAGAATAGAGCAGGAAAGATTAACGCAGGGCTGGACGTGATTAACACCCTTTGCGGCTTCCACAAGGTAAACGCCCCTATTTTTATAGACAACGCAGAGAGCGTAAACGAGTTTATACCAGTAGCAAGCCAGCTTATTACGCTGGTAGTCACTAACGGCAATTTTGCAGTAAACAACCTATAATTAACCCCAATTATTAACATTCTAAAAGTACAATTATGGACTACAAGAAAATTAAAAGTTACGAAGCCGCTTGCAAGGCTTTAGGTTTGAAGCCTATTAGCGACGAAGTGTTTAACGCCTTCCAAAAGGAAGACAGGAAGACTATGGCAGCTTACCACAAGTTAGCCGTAATTACGCGAGCCATAAACGAAGGCTGGCAACCCGATTGGAGCAACCGCGAAGAAAGGAAGTACGAACCCTTCATGTACACCAATTCTGCCGGGCTTGCGTCTGCGCATGCGAGTTGCACCCCCTCGTATACGGATGCGCGTGTCGGTTCTCGCCTTTGCTTCCGCGACTACGAACGCGCCACGTTTGCCGTTGATACCTTCGGGGAACTTTATAAGGACTACTTCCGCCCGGAGAACTACGGAGAACAGCAGCCAGCAGAAGCCGCCGACAGGGAGCAGAACACAGAGAGCAAGAACGGCGGCGACGGCGTGATACGCGAAGAGGACAACATGACAGACGCGCACGACTTCTTGAAGAAGGTAGTAGAAATTTGCAAAAGCGAAATTCAGCCTTTGGCGGAAGCAGACTCAGACAACCGCGCTATCATTCTTATTGCCGTACAGGACAACGCAAAGGACAAATACGGCGACGCAGGATTTGGTACTACCTTAGCAGTAGTAGGCGACGAAAACAACCTCTCACGCGGTTTGGCTAACTTATTGAAGCAGGAGAGAATCCAGCCTATCATCAAGAAAGCCATCCTTCGCAACAAGTTTGACAGGATTTGCGAGGAAGGCGCGAAGGCAATTAAGTACATTTAAGACATTCTTAAATAATTCAGATTTATGGAACAGACACAGACAAACAACACCTTACCTGCTAACGTAGTAGCAGCAAGGGAGCAATTCGAGCTGGCTTGTAAGGAAGCACAGGGATTGCAGATTATTAACAACTTCGGCGCAGCTTTCCAAGCCGTAAACATCGTTATCCTTCTTCGCCAAGCACTAACCGACGAAGTTATGGACGCAGTATTTATGCCCATTATGAACACTAAAATAGGGTTCTTAACGGACAGGAACGGAAGACCGAACAGCCGGGGAGAGGTTAAGCCGCTTTACAGCAAGGAGATTGTACGCGACGCGGTAATAGACGCGGTAGCTATTGGATTGCTACCTACGGGCAACCAATTCAACATCATCGCGGAACGCATGTACCCGACAAAGGAAGGCTACACTTCCCTACTTCGCAAATTGGGCGTAAAATACTTTATCGAAGTAAGCTACGACAAGAGCCAAACGCAAGGCTTCGCGGAGATACCCTGCAAGATTTCCTATCAGTACAACGGCGAAAAGAACGGATTTTCGATTATTGCCACCGTAAAGAAGGATAACTACAGCAGCCAAGACCAATTACGCGGCAAGGCAGAGCGCAGAGCCAAAAAAGCCCTGTACGAATACCTTACAGGCTGCGACTTTGGCGACGCAGACGAAGACTCCAGCCGTATAGTTGATGCCGTAGCCGAAGAGATACACGACGAAGCCAACAAAGGCGGAGTTATAGGCGCGGAGCAACCAGCACAGGAAGCACCAGCACCGAAGGCAGGACGCGCAGCTACTAAGGCAGCGGCAGAACCAAAGAACGCTAATATCCCAGGCTTCTAATTGACAAGGTTATGACGCTTCAAGTTATAGGTTCAAGTTCAGAGGGTAACGCCTACGTCATTCAGAACGTAGGCGAAGCCCTACTGCTTGAAGCAGGTATAAGCTTTAAGAAGGTTTTGCCAGCTTTGGACTACGACGTTAGCAAGGTGCAGGGCGTATTAGTTACCCACGAACACGGCGACCACGCAGGACACCTCGGCGAAGTGTTAGGCTACGGCTTACCCGTCTTCGCCAGCAAGGGAACGATAGCAGGGGCGCAGAAGTTCAACAGGACAGACTACCAGCCCGTAGCCTTTGAAGGAAGCATGGAAAGCGGCTACCAGCGTCTGCAGATTGGCGGTTTTACCGTTATACCATTCCATACGGAACATGACGCTAACGAGCCTGTAGGCTTCTACATTTGGCACGAAGAGACAGGCGGCATCCTGTTCGCTACCGATACCTACTACTTGAAGAATAGGTTTGCAGGACTAAGCAATATACTTATAGAATGCAACTACAGCCAAGACAAGTTAGAAGCTAACCTTATAGCCGGGAAGATTGACGCAGCACGTTACAGAAGGGTACGGGAAAGCCACCTTAGCTATACGACATGCTTAGAGACGCTACAGGCGAACGACTTAAGCAAGGTTCATAACATTGTGCTTATTCATACCAGCAGAGACAACGGCAACGCGCTAACCTTCCGCGAAGGAATAGCGAAGGCAACGGGAAAGACCGTTAGCGTAGCGAAGCCCGGCTTAGTATTGAACTTCAATAAAACACCATTCTAAGATGATTAAAGGATTTAGCAACGAGACCAGCCCACTCAACGACTACGAACTGCGCGTTTTGCTACCAGTCATTTTGGCAGGTTTGAAGGACAAACAGGGAAAGCGTAACGCGGTAACGAACGGGTATATAATCGGACGCTTGAAGCAACAAGGCTACAGGATCGACGCGCCGCGTTTGCGTAAGGTTATAAACCACATCAGGACAAACGACCTTATACCGGGCTTAATAGCGACTTCCGAAGGCTACTTCTTAGCAGAAGACGAACAGGAGCTTATGGACTACGAAGACAGCCTAAGAGGACGCGAGGAAGCTATAAAGGCTGTTCGTTTGGCAATAGCGAGACAAAGGCGGATGTTATACACGGAAGCCCAACAAAGAGTAATTCAACAAACATTAAAATTTTAATTCAGTATGAAAAGAGAATTAGGCAAAGACATTCAGCATGGCGAAGCCCGTAGGCAGTTCTTAGCAGACAACGCGGACGCAGTAGAGAAGAAGGAATACATGCGCCAATACACACAGGAAGAATTGCTTAAGTTGAAGGAGAGTTTATCAGAAACTTGTATTTCGATTAACGACATCGAAGAAGAGCTTAAGGAAGTAAAGAAGGAATACAAGGACAGGCTGGAACCACTCCTTAACAAGAAGAAGGAAGCCTTAGAGGGCTTGAAGAAGAAGGCGGAGCTGGTAGAGGAAGACTGCTACAAATTCATTGACGAAGACGCTAAGGAAGTAGGCTACTACAACCAAAACGGCGACTTAATAGAGAGCCGCCCAGCGTACAGCGAAGAGATACAGAAAACCATCTTTCAAGTGTTGAGAAAGAACGGCACGGAAGACAAGTAACAACCCTATTAACAAATTTCAATTATGGAAAGCGAAGACAAGAAAGTAGTAGTAAACCTGCCCGAAGGTGCAAGTACGGCAGAAGTTATCATCCGCGAGGGTTCAGCCCCCAAAGTATTAGACCCAAAGCAACCAGTTAAGATAAACCTGCAGGGCGTAATAGGCACACCCGTAGAGTTCTTAACCCAGCGCAGCAAGGAAAGCGACCAATTCAACGAAAAACGCGCCCACGTCATTGTAGATGTCGAAAACGTGGAGATTACTCTGGTATTCAACGAAAACGACGAGTACACACGCGGAAAGGTTAGCGGCAAACTTTCCTACCACCCGAAATTTGTAGAGTTCGGAATTAACGCGGCTAAGGGCTGGACACCTAACAAGCTGGGCGAGTTCTTCAAGATGAACCGCGCGTTTTTCCCGGACAGGGAGAAGAATATGGAGCTTGTAAGCAAGCTTAAGAACTTCGACGCTACCGTTAGCTCTAAGATTGAGAAGGAGCGCAGCGAGAACGGAAGCTTTAAGGACAACTACGGCGCAGTAGTGCAGAGCAACCTGCCCGAAGCTTTCACGGTTAAAATTCCTATTTTCAAGGGAACACCTGCCGAGCTTTTGGAAGTAGAGATTTACGCCAACGTGGACGGGCGCGACGTTACCCTGTCTTTGGTAAGCCCAAGCGCATTGCAAATTCTTGAAGAGCAGCGCGACAAAGTGATCGACGAACAGGTTAGACTAATTCGCCAGCTTTGCCCAGGCATCGTAATAATTGAGAAGTAACACTAACCAGCCGCTGGGCAAGGCTACCCAGCAAGCCCAGCGGCATAATAACAACAAGATTATGGCATTACGAGACCAGCCCTATATACCGCTTTACGTTAAGGACTTTACCAGCGACGAAAAGCTAAGGATGTGCAGCCCGTCAGCCGTAGGCGTTTATATTTTCCTTATGTGCATACTACACAGGGAACGGGAGTACGGGAAGCTACAGCTACGCCAAAGTTTTGTATATACAAAAGGCAATACAAACGCCATACAAAACCCTATACAAAAAACGCAGAGCAAAGAAAATTTGTATTTGCAGTTTGCCGAGAACTTAGCGAAACAGATGCCATTTAAGGCGGACGCAATACTATTAGCACTTCTTGAACTTGACTACTACGGCGTTATTCGACTTGAAGGCGACACCCTTTGCCAGCCGCGCATGGTAAGAGACGGCGCGATAAGCGAAACACGCAGAAAATCAGTAAATAAGCGTTGGAACGAAAGCGAAGACGCGGAAAGCGGCAACGCTTTTGTATATACAAAACCAAATACAAAAGTAGATACAAACAGCGATACAAACGCATTACAAAATACAGAATATGAAAATGCAAATGAAAATAATATAAATAGTAGTGAAGAAAAAGAGGTCAAGGGGAAAAGGAAACCAGCCTTTCAGCCGCCGACGCTTGAAGCCGTTATGGAGTACGCGAAAGAGCGAGGGAACAAAATAGACCCTATAGCCTTCTTTGACTTCTACGAAGCTAACGGCTGGGTACAGGGT
This sequence comes from uncultured Clostridia bacterium, assembly GCA_945834965.1. Taxonomy (GTDB): domain Bacteria; phylum Bacillota; class Clostridia; order Christensenellales; family Borkfalkiaceae; genus Coproplasma. The sequence goes on from CAMAHZ010000010.1 coordinate 12,315, forward strand.
AAGCAGGGAAAGCCGCTTAAGGATTGGAAAGCAGCCGTAAGATATTGGGAACGTACAGGAATAAACGGAAGTAACGATGGAAGACAAACAGGAACAGCAGCAGCCCAGAAGGGTGGACTTACAGAGGTTCGGAGCGATACTCCAGCAAAGGCGACCCGTCACACGACGCTTTAGCATTGACGCGAACCACTACGCGGCGGACGTACCCGAAATGCTTAAGCTTTGCTATAAGGCGGAAGTAGAACGCAGGGGGCGCACCTTCCAAGACGACGAAGCGACCAACCAGCACGTAGCCAAAGTAGCGAAGTGGTTAGTAGGCGGAAGCTGGAAGCCGGGCTTATTCCTATACGGCGCACCAGGAAACGGCAAAAGCACTATGGCGAGCGCAGCAAGGCAGCTAATAAACATGCTGTACGGTAACGAATACAGGTACGAAGACAGGAAGGGCGTTTATTGCGTTTCAGCTTTGGAGCTTGCATCCGTAGCGAAGGAAGACAACAAGCAGCGTATGCAGATTTTCAAGACTACGGAGCTTTTACACATTGACGACGTAGGCACAGAACCTGCCAGCGTGAAGGTTTGGGGAAACGAGGTTAGCCCGTTAGTGGAAATACTCTACAGCCGTTACGACAGACTTCTATACACCGTTATTACTTCCAACCTAAGCGACGAAGATATACTACCGCGTTACGGCGTGAGAATAGCAGACAGATTTAGGGAGATGTTCGATTTTTTAAGTTTTGACAATAAAAGCTACAGATAGCAGAATGGAAAAATACAAAGTTTATATTTCGGGCATGATGACAGGGTTAAGCCCGAAGGAATACGAACCCATGTTCAACGCAGCAGAAACCGACCTAAAGGCTAAAGGCTACGACGTGGTAAACCCTTTGCAGATTGCGGCAAGGCTACAGGCGGAACACCCGGAAGAGTTAGACCCGAAGCGGCACAGCAAAGAGGAAATATGGCGGACACACCTAAAAGCGGATATTCGGGAGCTTATGAAGTGTAGCGCAGTCTTCATGCTTGCAAATTGGGAGCGTAGCGAAGGCGCGACGCTTGAACACAAAATAGCCGAAGGATTAAGGCTACCTATTCATTACGAAGTAGAACCCCAGCACAGAGACATCAAGGAAGCAATAGAAGCGGCTATGGGCGTACCATTCCGCATTATTGCCACCGACAGCAGAAACCGCTGGCACGTTTACGCCCGAATAATTTACGCGCACCATTGCAAAAAGGACGGCGACAATACGCAGCAGATAGCGATCGAGATTAAGCACGACGAAAGCAGTATTAGCTACTACCTTCGCCACTACGATACGGAATACAAGTATAACAGGGAGTTCAGAAAAGCAGCCGAAAAGGTTGCAACGATGCTAAGCAATAAACTAAGCACCAGCGAACAATAAAAACGAAGGTTCAACAACTATAGGCGACACAGATATGAAGATAGGGCTTTTAGACGTGGACGGGCATAATTTCCCAAACTTTGCACTTCTTAAGATTGCAGGTTACTATAAGCAAGTGGGGGGGGGTAAAATACGAAATGGTAATGCCGTTTGAGGAATACGACAAAGTATTTGCTTCTAAGGTTTTTACGTTTACGGAAGACTTCAACCCTTACGAAATAAACGCCAAAGAAATAATAAAGGGCGGAACGGGCTACGACATAAAAAGCAAGTTACCGAACGAGATAGAAAAAAGCACGGTTATTGATTATTCAATATACCCGAAATATAACTTTTCACTACAACGCTTTTCCGACGGCTGTATTAGGAATTGCCCGTTTTGCTTAGTGAGAGAGAAGGAAGGATATATAAAGCCCGTAGAGCCTGTAGAACTTAACCCACGAAGCGAATATATTTACGTATTAGATAACAATTTTTTCGCCAACCCGGAATGGAGAAGCGCGGTTAAATACCTACAGGAAAAGAAGCAGCCCGTTATGTTAAGCGGCGTAGATGTAAGGATCATGGACGAAGAACAGGCTTACGCGCTAAATACATTGAAATTGAAAAGCGGCGTACATATAGCATGGGATTTACCAAAAATAGACCTTACGGAAAGGATACAGGCTATGGTAAAACACGTTAAGGCGTGGAAAATAACCTGCTACGTTTTGGTAGGCTTTAATTCTACCTTAGAAGAAGACCTTAGCAGAATATACACGCTTAGACGTTTGGGAATAAAACCGTTCGTTCAGCCTTACAGAGATTACGAAAACAAGAGAAAGCCGAAGCAGTACGAAAAAGACTTAGCACGCTGGGCAAACCGTTCATGGCTTCTAAAAAGCATGGATTTTGAAGACTACAGCCCACGTAAAGGCTTTAAGTGTGGAAGCTACCTAAAATAA
>CAMAHZ010000011.1 GCA_945834965.1 uncultured Clostridia bacterium
CTAACCGTGATACTATATACGTATAATTTTACAAAAGTTAAGGGGTATTATATGAAAGGTTTATCTAATAAATGGCAAAAGCTTATAGTTTGGCTTACAGGGTACGTTAATATTATCGCATTTGTGATTGCAGGCGGTTATCTGTTTAAAAACACCGAGCACGAAGAGATTAAACGTTCCGCTAAAGTTGCGTTTATAGTAACCGCTATTTTCACCGCAATCGAAGCACTTTGTCTTTTTATGAGTTACTGCGTCTATCTTGCAGAATCTTCTACCGCGTGGATAAGTAAGACTTCTTGGGTAGTTGAATTAATCAAAATAGTAGTCTTTGCCGTGCTGTTAATCGTAGACTTGACCGTCGGCTTAGGTTCGGCAAAAAGCGTAAACAGCCCTAAAGCCGAAGAAGAAAACAGCGAAAAGGAATAATTATTTTTAGTTAAGTTGCGCCGTTCCGAAATTCGGGACGGCGTTTTTATATGAAAATATCGTCGGTAAAACAGTTGATAAAGGGCGCAAAATAGGCTATAATAGTTGCAATTAAACTTTTAAGGACGAAATTTATTATGAAACTTTGGGAAGGCAGGTTCGATAACCCCACCGCCAAAAATGCAGACTTGTTCGGCGACTCTCTCCCCTTCGATAAACAGCTTTGGGCTGTGGATATTTCCGCTTCTTTAGCTCACGCCGCAATGCTTGGGCACTGCGGAATTATCCCCATGGACGACGCAAAGAAAATTTGCGACGGCTTAGAGAGCATTGCCGCAGATATCGAACAGGGCAAGCTTGAAATCGTCGGCGCTGAAGATATTCACTCGTTCGTTGAAAACGAGCTCGTCTCCCGAATAGGCGACGCAGGCAAAAAACTGCACACCGCAAGAAGCCGCAACGACCAGGTTGCAACCGACTTCCGCCTTTACGTCCGCGGTGCGTTCGACAACCTTTCCGAAAGCTTGATAGGCATAATAAACGCTCTCGTCGATAAGGCGAGCGAAGGCGTTAAATACGTTATCCCCGGCTATACCCACTTAAGAAAGGCTCAGCCTATGTGTGCAGGACACGTTTTCAACGCCTACAGCGAGATGTTTTTAAGGGATTTAGACAGGGTTTGCGCAAGCAGAGAAAGGGCGAACGTTATGCCTTTAGGTTCTGGCGCGTTGGCAGGTACTTCCTACCCCATCGACAGGGATATCACCTGCGAAATGTTGGACTTCGACCGCCCTTGCGAAAACTCGTTGGACGGCGTTTCGGATAGAGATTTCGTTGCGGAGTATTTATTCGACGCTTCTTTAATTATGGCGCACCTTTCGCGCCTGTGCGAAGATATAATTTTATACACGACGGAAGAGTTTGGCTATCTTGAGATTTCAGACGCATACTCGACGGGCTCTTCCATTATGCCCCAAAAGAAAAACCCCGACATTGCAGAGCTTATACGCGGCAAGACGGGTCGTGTGTACGGGCATTTAATGGGCTTACTTACCATAATCAAGGGTATTCCCCTTGCCTATAACAAGGACTTGCAGGAAGATAAGGAAGGACTTTTCGACGCTGAAAAGACGGTTAATAACTGCCTTAACATAATGGCTGAAATGCTTGGGGCGATTTCCTTTAAGCCCAAAAAGATGGCAAAGGCTTCCGAAATGGAATTTTGCTGTGCGACCGACGTTGCCGACTATATGGCGAAAAAGGGCGTACCCTTCCGCACGGCACATTCGGTTACGGGCAAAATCGTGCGTTGGTGCATTGAAAATAACCGCACTCTGCAGAATATGACCGCCGACGAATACCGCACCTTCGACCCCGTTTTCGGCGACGATATAACTCAAATCGTCAAGGGGCGTGCCTGTGCGGACGCAAGAACGAGCTACGGCGGTGCGTCGTCTGCCAACGTAAAGGCTGAAATCAAGAGCATTAAAAAGAGATTAAAGCAGTATATTTGGTAATCTGTTGATATATGACGGGCGGAGCGCTTTTTGTGAAAAGCGCACCGCCCGTAGTTTTTTTATTTATTATTTATTCAAGTAACTTTCCGCTAAAGCCTTAAACGCAGGAAGCGACCTTTTGACCGTTTCGGGCGATACGCAATAGGCTATGCGTATATATCCCTTTACGCCGAAGCTGTCGGCAGGGACGACTAAAAGTTCAAACTCTTTCGCCCTTTCCGCAAACGCAAGCGCGTCGTCTTCCAACGCCTTTACGAAGAGATAGAAAGCGCCGTCAGGCTTGATTGCCGTATAGCCGTACTCGGTCAAGGCGTTATATAGCGTATCCCTGTTCTGCTTGTAGACGGATATATCCGCCGTCTTGCCGAGAACCTTAGATACGAGCTGTTGAAAAAGGTTGGGCGCGCAGACGTAGCCAAGCGCCCTGCCTGCACCGCAGATACCTGCGTACAGCTCTCCACTATCTTCCATATCCGCATTGACTGCAATATAGCCTATTCTCTCGCCGGGGAGAGAAAGGCTTTTCGAGAAGGAATAGCAGACTACGCTATCCCTATAATAGTTCATAACGAAAGGCACTTTTATTTCGCCGAAAACGAGCTCTCTATACGGCTCGTCGGAGATTAAAAACACCCTGTTGCCCGTTGCCCTTTCGTGCTGCTCAAGTGCGGCGCACAGGCTTTTAATAGACTGTTCGGTATACACTACGCCGCTGGGATTGTTGGGCGAGTTTATAATAACCGCTCTCGTCTTATCGTTTAACGCCGCCTTAAACTTTTCAATATCGGGCTGAAAAGTCCCTTCTTCGCTATCCACTTTAACGAGCTTTCCGCCTGCGTTTGCCGTGAAAACCGAGTATTCGGGGAAGAAAGGCGCAAAGGTTATAACTTCTTCGCCGCTGTTTAAAAGGGCGTTTAAGGTAATGCACAACGAAGCCGCCGCACCGCAGGTCATATAGATTAAATCTGCCTTTACGGGCGCGTTGAAACGAGCTTTTAAATCACTTGCAATTGCAGTGCGCACGCCTAAATCGCCCTGCGCAGAAGTATAGCCGTGTAAAAATACGGGGTCGGCATCGTTGATAAGCTTTACAAGCTCTTCATTGACTTCCTTAGGCGCAGGTACGGAAGGGTTGCCTAACGAGAAATCAAACACGTTCTCTTCCCCTATTTCCGCCTTGCGTTTTTTGCCGTATTCAAAAAGTTCCCTTATTACCGAACGGACCTTACCGAGTTTTACGTTGGTTTGGTTAAACATATTTTAACCCCCTGTCATCGTTTAAAAATTATTGTAATGCCCTGAAAGCCGTTTTACTTTCAGGGCAGGTCATTAGCTTTGAATTAATCGAAGAATTCGTGATAGATTGCGGCAATGCAACGCTCGCAATCTTCGTTTTTAACGCCGACGATAATGTTGAGCTCGGACGAGCCCTGGTCGATTAACTTTGCGTTGATGTTTGCTTCTGCCATAGCCTTAAAGAGCCTTGCGGAAGTACCGATGGACGACGACATACCGTGACCAACGGTTGCAATGAGCGCAACGTTTTCCATAACCCTTATAACGTCGGGTTCGGCGTCGTTCTTAATCTCTTCTATAACCCGTTCAAGCTTAAAGCCTTGAATCTCGCTTGACTCAACGACGACGGACATAGTGTCGATACCCGACGGAATATGCTCTATATTGATACCTTCTTTCTCAAGGACGGAGAGCACCTTACGGATAAAACCTACTTCGTTGTTCATATGGTTCTTTTCGATTAAGATGACCGTAAAATTCTTCTTGCCTGCAATACCCGTTACGATATTGCCTTCGGGCTTATATTGCGAAACAGGCAGAATTGCCGTACCTTCGTCCTCGGGGCGGAAGGTGTTTTTGATTATGATGGGAATATTCGCCTTGCGCACGGGGAATACGCTTTCGGTGTGAAGAACGTTTGCACCCATATACGAAAGCTCTCTAAGCTCTTTATATGAAAGCGTGCTGATGCGCTTAGGGTTTTCTACTATTCTGGGGTCGCATGCTAAAAAGCCTGAAACGTCCGTCCAGTTTTCGTATTCGGAAGCGTTTACCGCCCTTGCAACGATTGCGCCCGTTATATCCGAACCGCCCCTTGAGAAGGTCTTGATTTTTCCTTCTATATCCTTGCCGTAGAAGCCGGGGAATACCGCCTTATCGCAGTCAGCAACGGCGTCTGCAATAGCCTTGTACGTCTTTTTATCGTCCATAACGCCGTATTCGTTGAAAAATACCACGTCTTCGCTGTCGATAAACTTTGCGCCGAGCACTTTGGACATAACCTTTGCCGAGAGATATTCACCCCTTGACGCACAGAAATCTTTGCTGTTTTCTTCGTCCATACGCCTTTGGGTTTCATCAAGGTCGGCGTTAACGTCTATACTCATATTAAGCTCTTTTGCAATGCTTTCAAACCTTGAACGTATTGCCTTGAACGCTTCCTTGCAGGTACCGGTTTTTTGAATTTCGTCGTAGCAGGAATATAAAAGGTCGGTAACCTTTATATCGCCGCTGAACCTTTTACCGGGTGCGGAAACGACTACGAAACGCCTTGCAGGGTCTGCTTCGATTATCTTTTTTACTGCCTTCATTACGTTGCCGTCAGCCATTGACGTGCCGCCGAATTTACAAACTTTTAATGCCATTATCTTATCGCCTTTGCTTCAATATAGTATCTTTTTTCATTACCTTCGCCCATAGAGAAGGTTTTGCGGGGAAGATTGCCACCCGTAACGATTAAACGGAAGAAATCGTCCTTGCCGATTGCCGGAAGTATTACGCCCACGCCCATTGACGAGAACGAACAAATCTCTTCTTCGCCGTGGATATAGTCGACTTCACCGCCGTTTTCTTTAATAAACTGCGAAATATACGCGTCTAATTCCCTTATGCCTTGCGGTACGTCTACGGGGAAACGCACTTCCGTCTTTTTGCCGTCTACCACAACGCAAGCCTTGCCGTCCCCTTCGGGGTTATAACCTTTGACGAATTCTTGCGCCTTATCCGTCTTAATAAGCCTATGAATAGGCTCGAAGAAGAGCGCGGGGTCGTAGATATTCACCGCTTCGCACAAGGCGAACCTTGCGGGGTGATTTTCCTGCTCCTGCTTACTTAAGCCCTTTTTGATATTTTCCCAACAGGTCTTTGCGGTTGCAAGCGAGTGATTGCCGTCGCCTACCGCAAACAACAGCTTTTCGCCGTTGCCGTAGTCGGTGCTATCCATAAGCGAATAGAAAGCTTCTATAATCTCGTCTGCGTTTTCTATATAAGTTCCCTTTGCGTGACCGCCACCCATATTCAGGTCAAAGTCGTATAAAACTTCACCTTTTTTGACTTTTGAAAGTACCGTATTATCCTTATCGTTATACAAGAGCATAACGTGCGGAAGTTCTATAGGTGCGTTTTCGCGTATTTTAACGCGGGGGGGAATTCTCTCTAAAATGGTCGCTTCAGTTGAACGAATGAGCGCCTTTGAGCCGACCTTGAAGTCGTACGCTTCCAAATCAATCGCAAGCACGATACCCGTTCTCGTACCCGACTGAGTGGTACGCTCTACGAGTACGAACCCGTCGCTAAGCTGCTTGAACACGCCGCCCGAAAGGTAACTTTCCATATTTGCGTTTATATCCTTTATACGCTGTTCGGGGTTGTCCTTTAAATAGATTTCAGGATAGATAAGCCTGAGCGTGGAAGGTTTTGAGCCGACTAAGCTTTCAACTTCTTCCCAGTACTTGTTATCGGAAGTGAACTGGTCGCAGGCGTTTACCGCCCATACGGACATATCCGCATTTGCAGGCAACAAAATCTTAGGTGTTTTAATAGCTTTCATATCAAGAAAAATTAGGCACGTTAATCGCAAGAACGACGAACGCCGCAAGCACGACCGCAAGCACCTTTATCCCTAAATTAGTTTTGAAAAAATCAGCAATTTTTTTAGTAAACTTTTTCATATGTTCAAGCCTCCTTACCCGACATATCCGACCAGTAATACTCCGCCAAAACGTGTTTTAAGTCGGCGTCGCTTGCGTAACGCTTTATTATTTCACCCTTTTTCATAATCGAAATAATGCCCGTCTCTTCCGAAACTACGATTGCAGTAACAGCCGCAACGTTGGTTACGCCGAGCGCCGCACGGTGACGGGAGCCGATTTCCTGCGGGAGTGAATCGTTTTCGATTATAGGAAGGAAACAGCCTGCCGCGTGAATCTTCTGCCCTTCGATAATCATTGCACCGTCGTGCAAGGGCGCTTTGGGATAGAAAACGGCTTCTATCATAGAAGAATTTATGTCCGCATTGACAACCGTACCGCTTGAAACGATACCTTCAGGCAGGTTTTTGTTTGAAAGGACGATAAGCGCACCGATGTCGTTTTTTGACATATGCTGTACGGCGCGGATAATCTCGTCCATAATAAGCTCTACTTCCCTTACCGTTGCGGTATCCGTTTCCTTTTTAACGTGCTTTTTAGTACCCGTACCTAAGAGCGAACGCTTGAATTCGGTATTGAATACAGTGAGCGCCATTAAGTCGATGAGTACGATTACGATTGTCAAAGTAGTCGAATCAAGCGTCGACGAAAGACTGAACGCAAAGCCGCATAAAATAATCAAGCCCGTAATAAAGGCGATTACCTTATGGCATTTGTTGTCCTTTAAAATTTTAAAGACGATATAGAAGGTTACGGCGAACGCGATAAACTCTAAAACATAGCTCAAATCAAAATTGAAAATCATAGTTTTGAGTTTTTCTAAGTAGTTAGACCAAAACTCTCCGCCCCAATTGTTGGTAAGTAAACTTGCGTACATATTTTTCTCCGCTGAATTTGCGCAAATAATTATAACTTTATATATTATTATACTTATTCTAACAAAAAAAATAAAGCGTTTTTAACCGCTTTATAATTTTTGTCTTTAATTTATTGTGATAAAGTGTGGCGTTTAGCCGAAGAACACCTGAGCAAACGCACTCTCTAAAGAGCCGGCAGGCGTTATAAGTCCGCCTTTGGTTGACGCCGAAACGGCGTAAAGCCCGTCGATAAGCCTTATAAGCCTATCCTTGCCCATCGCCTTAGCCTGCTGACGGGTTTTGGTCAAGGCGTAGTCCTTCATCTTGAGCATAGCAGCAAGTTCGTCCTGCGATTTTTCGGACACGAGTACCGTTAAAAGGTTTTTGAAATAGTTTAAGAGCGACGCTATGACGGCGTTAGAATCGTACCCCTTGGATAAAAGGTCTTTGCAGATTTCGGTAAACGACGAATAATCGCCCCTTGATACGGCGCCCGTCATCTGATAGACGCGATAGTCTGCGTCCTTATAGACGAGTTCGTCTACGTCCGCTTTGGTTATAAGCCCTTCTTTGCCCCACTCTATAAGTTTTTCAACTTCCTTACTCACCCTTGCCATATCGTTCACGCAGTAGTCGGCAATGGCTTCGCACGCTTCGACAGACGACGAAACGCCCGACTTTTTCATAGTGAGATAGCACCAACGGGCAACCGTCTCCCTGTCGGCTTTGTTGCAATCGAAATAGCTTACCGCCTTCTTCCTTTTAAAATCGCACCCCTTTTTAGATTGTGAGTTGACTATTATCAAGGTTGCGGTATCGGGGAAGTTTTCAAACGTAGATTTTAAATATTTTTCATAGTCGGAATCGGTGGGATAAAATTCCGTAACCTTAACAATTCTGCAAGGCGCCATAAACGGGAATACGGCAAGGGCTGAAACTATATCTTCTATCCCTGCACCCTTAATGTTATCGCCGTCAAAGGAAATATAGTTGAGCTCCGGCATTTCCAAAAATGCGTTTTTGACCATATTTTCCGCAGAAGTGCGAAAATAGGCGTCGTCGCCTTCAAACAGGTAGATTGCCCTTCTGCCGCTTTTTATATCGTCTTTAAGTTCGGTAAATTTCATAGCTTATTCCTTTGGTGTTATGCACTCTTTCGTCAGTCTGCCGTAGCTTACGTTATATCTCATCTTTCCGCAATAGGATAGGTCGTAGCTGTCGTTTTCGGTGAAAAGTACGGGGGCGTTGTTGGCATAGGCGTACATACACAGATTGTACTTTTCGGGCAGTTTGCCATACTCTTCCCCCTTGTCGTCATAGGCAAAAGCTATAGCCACGCCGCCGCAATCTGCGTATAACGCGTTGCCTTCAAATCTAAATTCTATTCCGCACTCGCAAAACTCGTCGGCGTAGGTTACGGAATAATTGCCAAGAGACGGCATTGCGCCCGTACCGGCTTTTAAATACACCTTGTCGTATCCGCCGCTCAAGTTTATCATTGTGTTAAGAGTTTCGTCCACGCCTACGATTATGAGCGTATCGGCGTTTTGAGTTACGTATTCGGGTACGCCGTCTACGTTCTGCGTGACGATTAACACCGAGCCTTGCGCGTTGCTTAAATACGCGTAGCCGCCGTCGGTCGCCGAAGAAAAGCTTATCGACGTGCCGTTGCCGTAAGAATGTGTAACCGATAGGCACAAGACGATTAAGAAGGTCAACCCCACCGCCGCACAGCGCACGCCGCTTTTGAGATTGATTTTATCCGTAAGCGCAAGCGTTAAGATTATGAACGGGACGTAAATCCAAGTGCTGAAATTGCCGTAGATTACTGCGTTTTCCACTCCGCTTGAAACGATTAAATTCATTAGAAACTGCAACGGCACCGCCGTAACCGACATAAGCGTTGGCGCGCAAAAGGGCAGAATACCGCAAATTACCGTTACCGCAAACAACGCAACGTAATAGGCGGATATGAGCGGAATGAAAACTAAGTTTAATATTATGCCTGCCCAGGAAATACTGTTGAAAGACGACGCAAGGACGGGTATCGTTGCAAACTGAGCCGACCAGCCTGTCGATACGCCTTTTCTCAATTTTTTGGGTAAAAAGCGCAAAAGAGAATAAAAATTGCGGTGCAAAAAGAGAATTCCCAACACGGCGCTAAATGACAGCGCAAACCCCACTTCGAACAGCGAGAGCGGATTAATCAACAATATAATTATTGCCGCAATCGAAACGCCGTTAAGGGCGTCGTACCTTCTTTGCAGGCAGGAAGCCGTTGCCGTGACCGAACACATTATCGCCGCACGGACTGACGACGGTGTAAAATTGCACACTCCTGCAAATAAGAATATGAACGCTATTCGGATTGCCGCCGAAACGTAGCGATTGAGCGGCGTCCTTTTAAGTACCGCCGTAAGTGCGGCGTAGATTACGCCGATATGTAAACCCGACACGGCGAACACGTGGGCTATTCCGCCGCCCCTGAAAGCGGCGATAGTACCCGAAGAAATCAAATCCGCGTTGCCCGTTAAAAGAGCAAGGGCGACCGACGCCGTTTCCCCGTCTAAATTTGCGTAGAGCATCTGCTCTATTCTATACGCAATTTCGCCGAAGAGCGAAAAGCCGTAATTAGCCTTTATGCTGCCTGCCACCACGCAGGAATATTTAACGCCGCAAGCTGCGTAGTAGTTGACCGAGCCTGAAGAAATAAAGGAAAACGCTTCGGGTTGAGAATACAAACTCACTTCGTATCCCCTGCGGCAGTATTCACCGGCGTTCTCCAAAAAATAGGCGATAAGCTTGCCGTTAACCGCCGTTTGCCCAAAACGGACGTTTTCAAGCACGATAAAACGGGTACCCTTAGAAGTTAAACCCACTTCGCTGACCCTGCCGTAAATCATAACGGCGCTATCTACAAACACGTCCTTATTGCAGTAATTGAAAATTAATACTCTCGTGTAGATAAAGCCGACCGCAAAGACGGCGGTAACGGAAATAAGCAGGGCGACAGAGCCAAAGTTTTTAAATTTTATTCCGTAAATTGCACACGCGCAAAGCGCAAGCCCGACGGGTAAAAGCGCCCACAGCGAACTGAACTTAAAATATTCGACTACGGTTGCAAGCACTATGCCGGCGACGAGCGTTACTGCGTACGATAACGGCAGACGGATATTGAATAGCTTTTTCATATTCTCTATCCGTTGATTGTATCACTTTTACTTTATTTAGTCAACTTTGATACGAAGGGTTGTTTCAACCATTAACGCCTTTTAGCACCCTAAAAACTCAACGCCCTTAAGCATTACGTCGTTAACCGTGTCGTTTACGAGCGAATAGGTTATAATCTTTCCGTTTCTTTCACACTTGACTATGCCTAAATTTTTTAATAGCCGCAGCTGATGGGAAACGGTGGTTTGGTTTATGTCCAACACCCTTGAAAGGTCAGTTACGCACATTTCGGAAATTGCCAGAGCGGACAGCATACGCACGCGAGTAGGGTCTGCAAATACCCCGAAAAAGCAGGTTATACTGTCAAGCACGTCGCCTTGGGGTACGTATTCTTCCACCAACTCTTTAGTACGTCTGTCTAAAAGCATCATTTCACGCATAAGCTCAATCTCCTACGACATAATTATAGTGGTTGATATGAGCGTGCGTCAATATGAGCTTTTGGCTTATTATGTCACAATTTGAGTTATTTGCTTACTTATTTTCGATACCCGTTACGCTGTAACCTGCGTCGGTTATAACCTTGGTTAAAACTTCGTTAGAAAGCTCTTCCCTACTCCTTACGACTGCAAGCTTTTTCTTTAATTTTACGTCTGCGGAGACTACGCCTTCCACCGCAGAGAGAGCCTTTTCTACCCTTGCGGCGCAATGTTCGCAACACATACCTTCTACGCTGATTAATTTTTTCATATAACCGTCCTCCTTTAATAGGTTTTCTTGATTATTATTTGCATTTCCGTTATTAACGCTTAATTTCTTATTTTTATATAAAAGCAACCGTAAGGCGTTGCCCACTACGAATAGTGAGCTAAGCGACATACTAAGCGCACCCCACATAGGATTGAAAAACACCCCAGCAAACGAGAGAACGCCTGCCGCTACGGGTATCATAACCACGTTATAGAAAAACGCCCAGAAAAGATTTTGCTTTACGTTGCGAACGGTTGCCCTGCTTAAATCAATCGCCGTATCGAGCGCACGCAAATCGCCGCTTATTAAAACGACGCCTGCGCTGTCGATTGCCACGTCGCTTCCGCCGCCCATAGCTATACCTACGTCGGCAGTCTTTAGGGCGGGGCTGTCGTTTACGCCGTCGCCCACCATTGCAACCGTACCGCCGATTTTTTGCATATTTTCGACCATACGAAGTTTATCTTCGGGCAGAACTTGCGCAACGAAATCGTCTATCCCAACGCTGTCCGCAACGGCTTTCGCCGCCACTTCGTTGTCGCCCGTGAGCATAGCTACCCTTATATTTCTATCCTTCAAAAGCCCTACCGCGTCCGCACTCGTCTTTTTAATCTCGTCTGCAACGGCGAAGATTGCCAAAACCTTATTATCGTCGGCAAAGTAGACCACAGTCTTACCCTGTGCCGACAGCTTTTGGGCGGTGTTCTTAACGTCCTTAGAAAGTTTCAAGTCGGAAATAAGCGATAGGTTGCCGAGCCTGTAACGCACGCCGTTATAGGTTGCGGTTGCGCCCTTACCCACGATATATTCAAACCCGTTTACGCTTTCAGATGAGTTGCAATAAGCAGATATACACTTTGCCAAGGGGTGGTTTGAATTGCTCTCTATCGCGCCTGCAATCTTAAGAACGGCGTCCCTTTCAGCCCCGAATACACATAAGTCGGACACGGTGGGTTTACCTTCGGTCAGGGTTGCGGTTTTATCCAAAAGAACGCAGTTTATTTCCCTTGTCTTTTGCAGGGCTTCCGCATCCTTATATAGTACGCCCAAGGACGCGGCTTTGCCCGTAGCCGTCATTATTGCGACGGGCGTTGCAAGCCCTAACGCACACGGACAGGAAACTACTAAAACGGAGATTGCGTAGGTTACGCAGTGGTCGGCGTTAAAGCCGCCGTCGATAAGCACCCACGCCAAAAAGGTAATTAGCGAAATTGCCACGACCACGGGCACGAATATGCCTGCAACCTTATCGGCAAATTTTTGTATAGGCGCTTTAGTCGCCCCTGCCTGCCTGACCAACCTTATTATCTGCGATAAAGTCGTGTCGCCGCCGACCTTGCTTGCGCGCACCTTTATAAGTCCATCCGTGTTGACAGATGCGGTCGTTACGAAATCGCCTTCTAAAACTTCTACGGGCATACTCTCGCCCGTGATTGCGGACTTATCCAAAAAGGCGTGACCTTCTACTATCTCGCCGTCGACGGGTACGTAATCGCCCTGCATAACTACTACTATATCGCCGCACTTTACGCTCTTTGCAGAAACTTTTTTGCGCTCGCCGTCAACTTCTATCGTCACCGTATCGGGTGCAAGGCGGAGTAGCTTTTCTATTTCCTTACCCGTCTTTTTCTTTGACTTTTCTTCTAACCACTTGCCTATATCGACGAGCGTTAAAATCATTGCCGCACTCTCGAAATACAGGTGCGAGCCGCCCACCGTTATATTAAAGAACGCAAGTACGGTCAGGACGAGAGAATATAGAAAGGAAACGCCTGAGCCAAGGGCGACGAGCGTGTCCATATTAGGCACTTTTTTTATAAGCGCAAAAAAGCCCTTTGTGAAATATTTGTAGTTTACGCCGAGCACCGCCGCCGACAGCACGCACTGCGCTACCGCAGACCATTTTGCGTTTTCGCCGAGCTGTACTATATGCGGCAAAGCCATTGCAAGGAACATTATCGGCACGAGAAAACACAGCGAAATTATAAAGCGAATTAATAAATTTTTATCGTTTAATTGCTGTCTTTCAACGGGGGCTTCCCCTTCTTGATATATGCCGTAACCAAGCCCTTCTACGCAAGCGAATATCTCTTCTTCCGTCAAAAAATTTTCGTCGAAGTCGATGCGCATAGACTTGCCCATTAAACTGACTTCGACCGAGTTTACACCGATAAGCCTTGTAAGCGATTTTTCTATACCTGCCGAACAAGCCGAGCAGGTCATTCCCGTTATATCGTAATTTTTTACCATTATTAATCCTTATTTCATTAATTTCTGTAAAAGGTCAACGAGCTCGTCTACCACCCCGTCGTTGCCCTGACGGATATTTTCGGCAACGCAGGTGCGCACGTGAGACGCAAGCAGAACCTTATTAAAGCTGTTCAAAGCAGCGTTAGCCGCCGCAACCTGCATTAAAATATCGGCGCAGTAAGCGTTGTTTTCCACCATATTCTGTATGCCCCTAATCTGCCCTTCAATTCGCTTTAACCTGTTTAATAAATCTTTAAGCTCTTCGGGCGACCTGACCTTTACTTTGTTTTCGCACTCGGAACATTGATTACAGCATTTTTCTGACATATTAAATCTCCGTATACCCCCGTCGGGTATTTATTTTAGAGTTATTATATACCCGTAGGGGGTATATGTCAAGCGTTGGAATAAAAATTACCGCAAAAAAATTTGTGCAAATACAGGTAAAAACGCTTGTATTTTAACCGTGTTTGATATAAAATCATTATTGCTGTTGCAGAGGTGGCAGAGTGGTCGAATGCGCACGACTCGAAATCGTGTTACGTAGGAATACGTACGGAGGTTCGAATCCTCTCCTCTGCGCCAAAGATGCCCAAATGACTTCCGTCATTTGGGCATCTTTTGATGTAAAGAGAAAGGAGAGAACCTCCGTAGGGTGACGCGATTGCGAATTTATATAGTCTATATGACTTTCCCACGTTTCGACCAATCGCTATTCCGTCGCAACTGCGTTGCTCCTTACGCCCCACCGCTTGCGGTGGCACGAGCCGATTGATAAAGTTTATTTTACCATTTTGAGATTATCGGCGAAGTAATCCTCTCCTCTGCGCCAAAAAGCCCCCAACGACTTTTGTCGTTTGGAGGCTTTTTTGTTGTATAGAGAAAGGTAAGAACCTCCGTCAGGTGACAATAGTCGTCTCGCAATGACGGGGTTGGACTTTGGGATTGCCGCGCTTCGCTCGCAATGACGCGGAAGTGATGCAGTTGGGTGTATAACCGTCATTGCGAAAAGTGACCGAAGAGAACTTCCGTGGTAATGACAGTTATAATTAGGGGGTTACATCTTATATTTTGGCAAAAAAGGCAAGCTTAGGCGTAAACGGATAGACTATAATAGGAATTTAGTATAGCCACGCTTTTAGTTTTCATAATTAAAACTGCCTTTGCCGCTTGAAATTTGCCCTTTCCCGTGATATAATAACGGCATATTTATTAATATATTTCGTAAGTATATTTCAACCGTCCGTAAGGGGGTGTTTCCGCTTGAGATTATTAAAGCAATTATTCAGTAAATTTTTCATAGTCGCCCTGCTTCTTATGCTGCAGGTGGCGTTAATCGTAGTTGTATTCTACCTTTTAAACGTGTATTTTGCGCCGTTTATTATCGTAGAGCTTATTATCGGATTTTTAGTGGTTTTGTACGTAATTAATAAAGACGACCTGCCTGAGTTTAAAGTGCCTTGGCTGATATTAATTTTTACGATACCCTTAGCCGGCGTTATCTGTTATCTGCTATTTGCAAATCCCAGACTTACCAAGAAACAGAATAAGCAGTTAAATGCCATTTACGAGCGCACCAAGTTATACGTTACCCCCACTGCGGCGCAGACCGAAAGATTAAAGGCGGAATACCCCGACTTCTACGGCATTGACAGGTACTTAAATAAAAATTCGTTCCTGTGCGGACACTTTGACAGCAGGGTTACCTATTTTAAGTGCGGCGA
>CAMAHZ010000012.1 GCA_945834965.1 uncultured Clostridia bacterium
TGGTTAGAAAGCCTTTTATGCGATAAGCTCTCTTATGCGATTGCGCAAATAATAACCAACCCTATGCTCTCGTCGTTTATTTGCGACGGCATAGTTGGGGGTGTAGGCGGCGTTCTGTCCTTTATACCCCAACTTGCGATTTTATATTTAACGCTGATACTGTTGGACGAAAGCGGTATATCTTCGGCGCTAACTTTCGTAACCGACGGGCTGTTTCAAAAGGTAGGGCTGTCGGGCAGGGCGGCTTTTTCGCTCGTATCCGGCTTTGGCTGTACGGCGGCGGCAATATCAACCACAAGGGGTTTTTCCGAAGACAGCTCTCGTAAAAAGACGATAGCCGTTTTTCCGTTCATTCCGTGTGGCGCAAAGACGCCCGTGTTTTTAACCTTTTTATCACCCCTATTTAAAAATCCGTTCCCTGCAATCTGCCTGCTGTATTTTGGCGGCGTAACCCTTGCGATTGCGGGGTCTGCACTTTTAAGGGGCAGACGGGAAGGGCTTATATCCGAAGTTACGCCTATCTCGCTCCCAAGCGCAGTAATCGTTATAAAAAAGTTGTTTTTTCAGTTAAAATCGTTTATAATCAAGGTAACGACGTACGTCTTTGCGTTTTGCGTAATAAGCTGGCTAATTTCACACTTTTCGTTTATCAACGGCTTTTGTTCGGCGGAAGAGAGCATTGCTGGCGGTTTTTCGCGGCTAATTTGCTACCTTTTCTACCCGATGGGTATAACCGACTGGCGAATAGCCTACGCCGCGCTTACGGGCTTTGCCGCAAAGGAAAACGTTGCCGCAACAATCTCGCTTTTATTTCCGAACGGGCTAAATTTATCGCTTGCGCCGACGATTGCAATCTGCGTATTCTTTCTCTGTTGCCCTGCCTGCGTATCGGCGTTTGCCGCGTCGGTCAAGGAAATCGGCTTTAAACGCACGCTTTTTTACAACGCCGTACAATTAATTTTCGCCTTTGCGGCGGCGTATATAACCTATTTTATAATAATACTGCTATGAAAACTTTTACGGTAAAACAAAACACAACGCTTAAAGCCTTTACGGATTCAACCTATCCGCAGGGCAGTTTTGCGTTCAATTCCTTAATTAAAAAGGGGGATATCCGTGTAAACGGCGTAAAGCAAAAAGCCGATTGCCCCCTTACTATGGGCGATATAATTACTTTTTACACCACGAAATCGCAGGAAGAAAAGCCTTCTCACTTTACCGTATACGAAGACGAAAACGTTTTGGTTGCGGATAAAATTAGCGGCGTATCTTCCGAAGGGCTTTTTAGCGAATTATCTGCCGTTGCGCCCTATCCCGTACACCGTTTGGACAGGAATACTTCGGGGTTAATCGTGTTGGCAAAGAATTTAGCCGTGCAGGATACGCTCGTTCAGGCGTTTAGGGACAAAGATGTGGAAAAAGTCTATCTCTGCCTTGCAAAAAACGCCTTTAAAAAGCCGTCGGCACAGCTTTCCGCATACCTTTTAAAGGACGATAAAAGTGCGTTAGTTCGCATATACTCGGCACCCAACGCAGGGAGAGTGCCTATAAAAACCGATTACGAAGTGGTCAAAGAATACGGCGACTACGCTCTCGTTAAAGTTATACTCCACACGGGCAAAACCCACCAAATAAGGGCGCACCTTTCGTTTATAGGTTGCCCCGTTTTGGGCGATACTAAGTACGGCGACTTTTCGCTCAACAAAAAATACAACGTAACCCGTCAGGTTTTGGTGGCAAAGTATTTGAAATTTAACCTAAAAGGCGAATTAGCCTATCTAAATTCGGTCAGGCTCGAAAGCAGGTTCAATGCAGAGCTGCCAAATAAAACGAAATAACTTCAGCTTTTTTGTAGGGCTTACGTATAATGAAAGGTACGGCTAAAAATTTTGCCGTTGACAACTCTATTAAAGGGCTGTATAATTGATATAACATTTTTAGGTGATAGTATGAAAATTTGTGTTTTCGGTGCGGCAAGCTCGCACATTGACGAAAAATATATAATAGCTGTAGAAGAGCTGGGCGAAAAGCTTGCAAAGCGCGGTCACTCTCTGGTTTTCGGCTGCGGTGCGTCCGGGCTTATGGGCGCGGCGGCAAGGGGCGTAAAGCGCGGCGGCGGCTATATCAAGGGCGTCATTCCCGAATTTTTCAAAGAAGACGCCATCGAAGCTATATACGAAGAGTGTGACGAAATGGTCTACACCAAGACCATGGCAGAGCGTAAGACTATTATGGAAGACTCTGCCGAAGCGTTCATCATCGTCCCCGGCGGCGTGGGTACGTTTGAAGAGATGTTTGAAGTCATCACCTTAAAACAGCTCAATCGCTTTAACAAGCCCATCGCCTTTTTCGATATTGCAGGCTACTACGATATTTTGGAAGAGTTTTTAAACCACGCCTGCAACGAAAAATTTATAACTTCTCGCTGTAAAGAGCTGTATAAATTTTTCACCGACGCAGACGAAGTTTTAAACTATCTCGAAAATTACAACCCCGAAGAGTTGACTATTAAAAAGACTAAACTTGGTGATTAATGTTTAACGTCGTATTCGTATGCCTTGGCAACATCTGCCGTTCGCCTATGGCGGAAGCAATTTTTAAAAAAATGGTGGAAGAAGAAGGGCTTAGCTATTCGTTTAATATAACTTCTTACGCCACTTCGGACTGCGAGCAAGGCAACCCCGTCTATCCGCCTGCGGCAAGGGTGCTAAGGGAAAAGGGCTATAATTTCACCCATCGTGCAAAGCAGATATCCCTATCGCAGATAAAAAATGCCGACTACGTTTTGTGTATGGATAGGTCCAACTTCTCAAGCCTTCTATCTATTGCGGGTACGGGTTATATGGATAAAATATATCTGTTAGGTCATTTTCTGCCCGAAAAGATTATTATCGACGACCCTTGGTACACAAACGATTTTGAAAGGACGTATAACGAGATTTACTCGTCCTGTAAGGCATTTTTAAATCACCTTAAATCAACCCACGCTAAGGCGTTAAACTACGATAAATTTGAATAGGTAAAATTAAACAATAGAGTATAAATCTCTCTTTCGTTGCGAAAACTAAGGCGAAAGGGGGATTTTTTTATGAGTTCGGTCAACCAACCTGAAAAAAAAGGAAGGACGATATTTTTTAAAAATTCACCTAAGATAATTTCAACTTCGACTGTGGCAGGACCAAAGGAGTGTAGCGGCATAATCGGCAGTTACGTTGAAAAGGCACTCGACGACGATATGTTCGGCGAAAGCACCTTTGAAAAGGCGGAGTGCAAAATGCTGTCCACCGTAATAGACGGCGCAATCAAGAACGCCGCCCTTGAAAGAGAGCAGGTGGACGTACTCTTTTCGGGCGACCTATTAAACCAAATCATCTCCGCGTCGTTCGCCGCAAGAGATTTCAATATCCCCTTTTTAGGCGTTTATTCGGCTTGCTCTACTATGAGCGAGAGCATCTTGCTTGCGGCGGCTATGGTCAACGCAGGCTATTGCAAAACCGCGGTGGCGGCTACGGGCAGTCATTTTGCAAGCGCGGAAAGGCAGTACCGCTATCCCTTAGAGCAGGGCACGACCCGTCCGCCGCAATCGCAATGGACGGTCACGGGCGCAGGGGCTTGCCTAATTTCGGAAAGCGGAGACGGGGTTAAAATCGTAAACGGCACTATGGGTAAGGTGGTGGACTTCGGCGTGACCGACGTAAACAATATGGGTGCGGCAATGGCGCCTGCCTGTGCGGATACGCTTATACAGCACTTTAAGGATACGGGTACCGAGCCGGACGAATACGACTTGATTTTGTCGGGTGATTTAGGTGCGTTAGGCTCTCGAATACTAAAGGACTTGTGTTGGGAAAAGGGTTTCGACGTATCCGAAAAGCACGTCGACTGCGGCGAAATTATTTATAAGGTAATCGAAGACGAATTTCAGGGCGGAAGCGGCGCAGGCTGTAGTGCGGTGGTGTTCAATTCCTACGTGTTTACGCGTATGAAACAGCTTAAATTCCGTAAAGTACTCTTCGCCGCAACGGGGGCGTTGCTTTCAACCGTGTCGTCGGGGCAGGGCGAATCAATCCCCTGCATATCTCACGCCGTGCAGTTGGAAATTTAAAAGGCGGCTTGATAAGGCTTGATAAGGGGGTATAAATGGAGAGTGAAGTTATAGAAATACTTTTAATGTTTATAAAGGCGTTTTTGGTGGGCGGAGCAATCTGCACGCTTGCGCAGGTTATTATAAACTTTACCGACCTGACCGCAGGCAAAATTTTGGTCTACTTTATGCTTGCAGGCGTAGTGCTTACGGCAATAGGCGTCTACCAACCGCTCGTCGAGTTTGCAGGCGCAGGCGCGACCGTGCCTATTTCGGGGTTTGGCTATTTAATCGCAAACGGCGCAATCAAGGGTGCGGAAAAGGGCTTTTTCTATGCGGTAACGGGCAGTTTAGCGGCGGCAAGCGCAGGCATAACTGCGGCTGTGGTATTCTCGTTTATAATGGCGCTAATCTTTAACGCACACACCAAAAAGAATTAAATTTCCGTCGGTAAAAATACGGCACGCCGCAAGGAAACCCTTGCGGCGTGCCGTTCTAAAATCTACTTAATATTCTATTAACCAAATTTACAGCATCAAGCTCTCAACGTACTCAATCTGCTCTTTGGTGGCAATGCCTTCGGTAAAGGCGCACGCGCTTCCGCTTGCGGTGGCAAAGTTGAGCGCTTTAAAGTAGTTGCCCGTCTTGATAAACTCGTGCAAAAAGCCTGCAATCATGCAGTCGCCTGCGCCCACGGAATTGATAAGCTGACCCCTTGCCGCCCTTACGTAGCAAGCCTGTTTGGTCTCGGTCACCATCACCGCCCCGTCCGAACCTAACGAAACGATAACGTTTCTCGCACCCCGTTTTTGCAAATTTCTTGCGTATTCCGCAATAATCTTCGTGTCGTTTAAGGAAGATGGAATTCCGAAAATTTCACACAGCTCGAACAGGTTGGGCTTGATTAAAAATGGCTTATGCTTAAGCGTTTGGCAGAGCAGCTCGCCGCACGCGTCAACCACAAATTTTACTCCTTTAACCTGCTTTAAGGAATCGATTACGTCTGCGTAAATCTCGTCGCCAAGGTACGAAGGGGCGTTGCCGGAGATTACTACGAAGTCGCCATCCTTCAAATTTTCCTTAAGGGCGCAAGTCATATTCTCAACGTCTTTTTCGGTTATCTCAACGCCGCAGGCGTTAATATCCGTCTCCGTAATCGACTTGATTTTAACGTTAATTCTGCTACGCCCTGCAACTTCAAAAAGTCGGTGTTTAAGCCCAAGCGCTTCAACTTCCCTGCGTATTTCTTCGCCCGTAAAGCCTGCAACGAACCCGTAAGATACGGTGTCGTCGCCAAGCTCTTTAAGCTGTAAGGACACGTTAATTCCCTTTCCGCCCACGGTCAAACGCTCGGCAGAAGTGCGGTTGACCGCACCCGACTTGTAGTTATTAACTTTTACGTAGTAATCCAACGACGGATTAAACGTGAGCGTATAGACCATTTTGAAAATTCCGTAAATCAAAACTGTTAAAGTAGATATACTTTAATTCATTTCTCAGCGTTTGTCAATTCAAAAGTACGTTAAGCCTGTTTTGAGCAGTTTTAACATTTATTGTAAACCAAATAATTAATAACGGTTGACAATAAGTAAAGATAAATAGTATAATGCAGATATGGAAATTAATAGCGAAGAACTTGAGATAAAGGAAAAAGACAATAAAAGCGGTGTGCCGTCGGGGCGACAGTTATTAATTAAAGACGTCTGCTATATCGCCCTGTTTGCGGCGGTGATTGTGGTATGTTCGTGGATAGCAATTCCCATATCGGAAATATCCATAACGTTGCAGACTATGGGCGTATGTATGGCGGCAGGCTTTTTAGGGTGGAAAAGGGGCGTTATATGCGTACTCTCGTACATACTTTTAGGCGTGTGCTGCGTACCCGTCTTTTCGGGCTTTAAAAACTTTTACGCCTTAATTGCCTCTGCGTCGGCAGGGTACGTGGTGGGCTTTTTGTTTACTGCGCTAATCGTCGGCATTACTTCGGATAAAATGCACCTTATAGGAAAAAGGTTATCGGGCAAGGCGGCAAAGCAGGTCGTTCAGCTTATAGTTTTGGCGCTATCGATGGTGGTGGGCGTTGCGGTATGCTATCTCTTCGGTACGCTGTGGTTTATGGTTATCTATAAAGGCAGCGTAACGACTTCCAACCTGCAAATTGCGCTTACGTACTGCGTCTATCCGTATATTTTACCCGACCTTGTTAAAATAGTTTTAGCAACCTTTTTGGTCAACTATTTAAAGGGTTACGTAAAACTCAGCCGCTAAGAAATTAGAAAAATAACCCCTGCCGTTGCGCTTTTTATTGTGCAACGGCAGGGGATTTTTATATGCTTTTATTTACTTTATAATTTCTTTAACTGCGCTGTAGATATCGCAAATCAGTTTATTTCTCGGCTCTAAAGCGGTGATATATCCAAGCTCGGGCGCAACGTGCGCGGTATATACGCCAACGCCGATAATTATACTTTTTAAAATTTTCGCAGAGAGATTGACTTCGCCGTCAATAAGAATTCCGCACGCCTTTTTACCGTTAATAAAAAGCTCGTTTCCATTCCTTATTTCGGGCATATTCCCACAGCAATCGCATAAAATGCCTGCAATTTTTTTGGAACATTCCGCTAAAATAAAGTCGGTGCGGTCAAGGGGAATACTGCATTTTATGGCAACCGACATATACACGCCCTTCTGTTCGGGGGATATAAAGCTGTCGCCGTTTTTAGTTCTGCCCATAGTCTGCCTATTCGCAACGACGATACACTCTTCGCCAAGGCACAGCTTTTGCATTGCCGCCGTGTTGGTGGAGCAAACTTCGTCAAAGCAGTAAACGCTCGCCCCCGTCCTGTCGGCGATTATGGCGGAAGATAAAAGGTCGCACTTACCGTCGAGCATATACCCCCTGTTGGTCACGGAATCTATTAAATACCCTTCGTTAGTAAGCTTTTTAATCGCCTTCCACACGGCTTGTCGGGTAACGCCTAAGCTATTTGAAAGGCTTTCGCCCGAAAGGTACTCGCCGCGGTGGGCGTCAAGCTCTTTTAAAATCTCGCTCTTTAAACTCATAGTTAAAGTTTATCACTTTAAAAGTGAGTTGTAAAGCGTTAAAACCACCGTAAAAATATTGCAAAAGCCGCTTTAGTGTGGTAAAATTAATTGCGTATAATCTACTCAAAAATGCGTAAAAACTTTTGCTTATCGATTTTTATGCGCCAAATTTAGGCGCAGGTATTGTCAAACGGCGTAAAGTGTGCTAAAATTACCCTAATACGCCCTTGCCGTTAAAATATAATTTTAACAACCTGACCAAACCAAAGCATATTATGTCGTATGCAAAAAACTCTGGCGGTTATAAATCTTTGGGCAATCAGGCACAACGTAAAGCTTGTGCGCACTCTTATCGGCAACAGATTTTTCTTTGCGGTCGTCAAGGCAGACGCCTACGGTCACGGCGCCGAGCAGGTTGCATTAGAGATAGAAGATTTAGTAGACGGCTTTTGCGTGGCGATAGTAGAAGAAGGGGTTGCCCTTCGCGTCGCAGGCGTTCAAAAACCAATCTTAGTGCTTGCGCCGCCCCTATCTAAAGGGGACGCGGAAAGGCTTAAATACTACGACCTGACTGCAACCGTTTGCGATTTTAAAAGCGCAAAGCTTTCAAAAGGGCTGAAAATTCATATCGCAATCAATACGGGTATGAACCGCTACGGGTGCGATTTAAACGGCTTAGGCAAGCTTTTAAAGGCTCTCTCGCCGCAACAAATTTTAGGCGTGTATTCGCATTTATACGCACCTGAAAACCCGTCGGCAAGAGAAGAGCAGTATAAGCTTTTTTCCACGGCGGAAAGCTTGGTCAAATCATACGCGCCCGACGCCTTAGCGCACCTTTCTGCAAGCGGCGGCGTTGCGCTCGGCGGCAAGTTTTTATTCGGCGGCGTGCGCTGCGGAATAATGCTGTACGGCTACTCGCCTTGCGGCTTTGAAATAAAGGGGCTTAAGCCTGCGTTGACAGTGTACGCACGGCTTGCGCAACGTACGAAATTTATCGGCGGCGGAGTGGGGTATAACCTTGCGGACGAAGAGTATAAAAGGCTGTACACCTACCGCTTAGGCTACGGCGACGGCTTTTTGCGCGGCGTTGCGCTCGGCGAAAAAACGCTGTGTATGGACGCCTTTATCTCGCAAAAAAAGAGCGAGCTTTTGCCCGTCTTTACCGACGCGGACGAGTACGCAAAGCTGTGCAAAACGATTAGCTACGAAGTGCTGTGTTCGGTAACTAAAAGAAGTGAGAGAGTGTATGAAAGAAGGATTGAGATATAAATACAAAATCAAACGCAAATATTTTCAACATTCTGCAAGGGAAGTTGCCGACGGCGCTATAAGGGATATAATCGACTTGGCTTTCGCCGATAAAGACAGCTTTTTAATCTATTACAGCTACGGCACGGAAGCGGACACTCACGAGATAATAAATAACCTTATTTTATCGGGCAAAAGGGTGTATCTGCCGAGAGTGGAAGGGGAAACAATAGTCCCCGTTCCCTATACGGCTAAGACCGAGCTAATAAAAAATTCTTTCGGCATAGCTGAGCCCGTCGGTCAAGCCTACGAAGGCGAAATACAAGTGTGCATAACGCCCCTTTTGGCGGTCAATTCCAAGGGGTACAGGCTGGGCTACGGCGGCGGCTATTACGATAGGTTTTTTGCCGCTCACCCCGATATTTTAAAGGTGGGTCTGGGCTATAGTTTGCAATCGTGCGAGGACAAGTTTGAAGAGGAATACGACGTTCCTTTAGACTTATTTATATGTGAAAGGGGGATAATTACCTTTGGAAAATAACTTTTTTGAAGAAGAAAATACCTTTGAGTACTCGGCAAAGAGAAAGTTCTGGCTTGAGTTCAAAGATTTAATGGCGGGCTGTGCATTCCCGTTCATAATAATGGTCATCTTTTCAAGCACGATAATCGCATTCGGGTGCGGAAACAAAGTGGATTTGTCTATAAAGCTTATCGCCATTATCGGCGGCGAGCTTATGCTTACGGCGGCGCTGTTTATCTTCGGCAGGGCTAACGGTTCCGAAGCGTATAAAAAGACGGTAGAAAATCAAAGGAAGAGAGAGCTTAACTCTTCCGACGAAAAGGTGGCTTACCACACGGGCGAATACGCGCTCTGGAAGGGCGTATTAATCGGCTTTATTATCTGTATTCCCTTTTTAATATTTTTAACCGTGCAAGTCTGCGTAGAAAATACTTTCTGCACGTTTATATTGCAATACGTATTTGCCTGGGGCTACGCGCCGTTTTTACCCTTAGGTTCGGGCTATATTGCGCTTAGCTATACCGCAATTTTATTCCCCATAGCAATTATGACGCTCGGCTATTTCTTTGGCAAAAAACGCCAGATTAAAATTCAGGAAGAGCTTGCAAAGACCAACCCCGACGATAAGCGCAGCCAAGTGGTAGATATCCCCGGCGAAAAGAAGAAGGGCAAGAATAATAAGGGGCGTAAAAAGTGAGAATAATCTCGGGTAAGCACAGGGGCAGAAAGCTCGTAGAATTTACCGCAGAAGGTATTCGCCCCACTTCCGACAGGGCAAAGGAAAGCCTTTTCAACATACTCTCAACCAAAATCGTCGGCGCAACCGTGTTGGATTTGTTCTGCGGAAGCGGCAGTATCGGGCTTGAGTGCGTGTCTCGCGGTGCGGACAAGGTCTATTTCAACGATAAATCGGCAAGTTCGGTTGCGGTCTTAAAGAAGAATATTTCAATCTTAAAGGAAGAGAGCTGCTGCGCCGTTTCAATTTCGGACTATAAGGATTTTTTAAACCGATGCAGCGTAAAATTCGATATAATCTTTCTCGACCCGCCCTACGCCGAAGAGTTCGGCGTCCCTGCCTTAACTGCAATTTCTCAAAGGGGCTTGCTTAAAGGCGGCGGCGTGGCTATCTACGAGCGCGACCGAGCCTTTGAAGGCGAGATTGCAGGGCTTAAAAAGGTAGACGAAAGAAAGTACGGAAAGGCTTATTTAACCTTTTTCAAGGCGGAAGAAAGGGCTGAAGAATAAACCGCTAAATAAGAAAAATTTTAAAAATAAAGCTTAAAAGAAAGATATATGGATAAAAAAATTTGTGTGTTTGCAGGGTCGTTCGACCCGCCCACCGTCGGTCATCTTTCGGTGGTGGAAAAGAGCTTGAAAATCTTCGACGGCGTAACCGTTGCGCTTATGAACAACACCGCCAAAAACTGCCTGTTTTCGGTTGACGAGCGGATGCAGATGCTTGAAGAGCTGTTTGCGGACAACCCCGCCGTCAAGGTAATAAAGTTTGAAGGCGCCGCCGTAGACCTGCTTGAAAAAGAAGGCACGCCCTTCTACGTAAGGGGGGTAAGGGATTCGATAGATTTCGAGTACGAAAACCGAGACGCCTTTGCAAGCAAAAAGCTAAAGGAAGATTTAATAACCATCTATCTTCCATCCGAGCAGGAAGAAATGCATATAAGCTCTTCGCTCGTAAGAAATTCAATCAAGTTCAAAAAGGACTATGATAAATATATTCCAAAGAGAATACTCAACACTTTAAAAAATATTTTGGAGAAGAAAAATGTTTGAAAAGCAAATTAAAATTCCCGAACCTGCGGAAATAAAGGACAGATTGCCCCTTCCCGACGACCTTAAAAAGATTAAAGAGTCAAGGGATAAAGCTATATCGGACGTAATCACGGGCGAAAGCGATAAGCTTATTATTATCGTCGGACCCTGCTCTGCTCATGCGGAAAAGCCCGTTTTAGACTACGTGGAACGCCTTGGCAAGCTCAACGAAAAGGTTAAAGACAAGCTCGTTTTAGTCCCCAGAATATACACCAACAAGCCCAGAACCAAGGGCGTGGGCTATAAGGGTATGTTCTCTCAGCCCGACCCTTCCAAGTCGGAAGACATTTTAAAGGGCATTTTTACGATAAGGGATTTAAACGTCAAGGCAATCGGCGTTAGCGGACTTGCCGCCGCAGACGAAATGTTATACCCTGCAAACTACGCCTACGTAGACGACCTTTTATCCTACGTTGCAGTCGGCGCAAGGAGCTCGGAAAACCAGCTTCACCGCCTTACCGCAAGCGGTATGGACGTACCCGTCGGCATCAAAAACCCTATGAGCGGTTCGCTCTTAGTGCTTTTAAATTCCATCTACGCCGCACAGTCACAGCAGACCTTTATGCTCAACGGTTGGCAGATGAAAACGAACGGCAACCCTTTAAGCCACGCAATTTTAAGGGGCGCGGTGGATAGCTACGGCAACGACATTCCCAACTTCCACTACGAAACGGTTATGCAGGTTATAGAAGGCTACGCAAAGTCGGGCTTGAAAAACCCTGCAATCATAGTGGACGCAAACCACTCCAACAGCGGTAAGAAGTTCAAACAACAGATAAGAATTTGCGAAGAAGTTATGAACAACCGCCTATACGATAGTGACTTCAAGCGCAACGTAAAGGGCTTTATGATTGAAAGCTTTATAGAAGAAGGCAACCAGCCTGAAGATAAAATTTACGGCAAGTCCATAACCGACCCTTGCCTTGGCTGGTGCGATACCGAAAGGTTGCTTTTAGATTTGGCGGACAAGGTTTAATCAACTTGAGCGGCTTGACCGCACCGACGTATTAAAAGCAGTAAAATCATTTAAAACGGGGGGAATAGAAAAATGCAAAAACTCGGCTATTTAGGTCCGAAAGGCACGTACAGCCATCTTGCGGCTTTAAGCTTAGGGGCGGACTGTACCCAAATTGCCTATCCTTCGTTCCCGTCGCTTTTTTCTGCGCTGACTTGCGGAGAGCTGGATAGTATAGTCCTTCCCGTGGAAAACACGCTTAACGGCGCAGTCGTTCAAAATTTAGACCTGTTGCAGTCCACCGAAAGTATATGGGCTTGCAGGTCTGTAAAAATCAGGGTAGACCATAGGCTTATTACCCTAAAGGGCGCACCCCTTTCTGGTATTAAAAAAATCTTCTCGCACGAGCAGGCTTTGGCGCAATGCGCCGATTATCTTTACAAAAACTTCCCCAACGCACAGCTCATAGCAACGCCGTCCACGGCGGAAAGCGTTAAAAATCTTATCAGTGCAGACGTTGCCGCAATCGCAGGCACTCAATGCGCAGGCGACGGGTTAGAGCTATCCGATACCACCATTTCTGACGAGCCGAATAATTTCACAAGCTTTCTCTTGGTCAAGCGCGGAGCGCCTTCTAAAGAAGAAAGGTCCAACAAGGTATTCTTCTCGGCTACCTGCCTGCACGAGTCGGGCACGCTCGTAAGCCTACTTTCCGTGCTTGCAAACGAAGGGATAAATATGACCAAAATCGAAAGCCGCCCCATAAAGAATAAGGACGGCGAGTTCAGGTTTTTCATAGAAATCGAAGGCGATTATTCAAGCCCGAAGATGCAACAAACCTTTAATCTTCTTCGTGCTAAATCGACTTCCATTAAGATTTTGGGGTGCTACTAATTTTACCAAAACAGCCCGAAAAGGCATAAAATTATAAAGGCGGCAACGCCCTGAATAAACTTAATTAGAATAAAGCTCGACGGCTTGATATTGCATTTAGTCAAATAGCACAGCTGTTGCAGTAATATCGACCCACCGCCGAACACGAGTAAAAATCCTGCCGTCGGCAACGCGAAGTATCCGCCAGCTTTTGCGGCGGCAAAAATTCCGCCCGTGGCTTCAATAAGTCCCAAGCAAAGTCCGTCGGCGCAATCGCCGACTATCAGGCGCAAAAGGGCGGTTAAGGGCAGTAATAAATTATAGTCCTGCACGGCTTTGGAAAGGGTGTAAAAAAAGCAGATAAATCCCCCTGCGCATAAAACGGCGTTTACCGCGCCGTAAAAGCTGTCGTAAAGCAAATCGCCGCCCCGTTTTACCTTAGGTGCAAGGTATTCGCTATTTTGCTTTTTCTTTGGTAGTAAAGCGTAGATAAGGGTGGTTGCAATAACCGAAAGGTATGCGGCAATAATTAGTTTAACCCCGCAACCGCCGCCGAACGCCTTAAACCCCACCGTGCCGAGCGCAAAGGCAGGGGAACAAATACTGCATAGTGGCGCAAGCGTATTAGCTTGGCTTGCGCTTATCTTTCCGCTTGAATAGTACTCGCTCAAAAGTCTGCTTCCTGCAGGGTAACCGCTTACCGCCGAAAGCAAAAATAACGGCAGGGCGGCAGGTGGAAAATTTAGCTTTTTACATACCCTTTCAAAGGGTGCGGAAACTGCGTTTATTGCGCCTAAACCGCAAAGCAACAGGCTTACCACCATAAAGGGGAAAAGCGAAGGTAAAACGCATTCCGCCCACAGGCAAATGCCTTCAAGGCAGACGGCGGCGTACCTTTGCGGATTAAGTGCGATTACCGCGCCGAACAGCGCAAGCGCAATACAGGCGAAAGCTTTATAAATTTTTTTGGGGTTCAAAAAAGACCTATTAACCATATTAAAAACTATTACACGGAAGTGCAGATTATGAAAAGAAAAAAAATCGGCTTGGCGTTAGGCAGCGGCGGCGCAAGGGGCGTTGCGCACATAGGCGTATTAAAGGCGTTGGAAGAAGAAGGCATTAAGCCCGACTTTATTACGGGCTGTTCTATGGGTTCGGTCGTCGGTGCGTGCTACGCCGCCGGTATGACGGTAGACGAAATGCTTGAAACCGTAAAGGAGATTAAGCCGTTAGATTTAATCGACGTAAATTTAAACTTGCGCCGTTCGATTTTAAAGGGCAATAAAATGTACGATATGCTCATTCAAAAGATAGGCGACGTGCGTTTTGAAAACTTATTTATCCCCTTTGAGTGCGTCGCAAGCGACGTGCTTTCAAACAAGCTTATAGTTTTAAAGGAGGGCGAAGTGGCAACCGCGGTGCGTGCGTCAAGCTCCATTCCCTTAATCTTTTCCCCCGTCAAGTGGGAAGATAAAATTTTAATCGACGGCGGCGTACTGTGCAGAATCCCCGTCGAGCAGGTAAGGGATATGGGTGCGGACGTGGTAATCGCCGTCGACGTGTTGGACAACACTCGCGCCCCCGCCGAAAAGGTTACAGGCTTCGTCGGCACTATGCTAAGGGTGTACGATATGATAGACAACAACCGTACCGACTACTTTAAACAGGTTATAAACGACGATAAAACGCTTTGGATAATACCCGAAATGGAAGGTATGAGTCAGTACAAAATCAAGGGGCTTGAAAACGCCTATAAGGAGGGGTATGAGCTGACTAAAAGGCTAATGCCCCAGATTAAAAACCTTATTAATTAAGTTCTCACTCTCTTCATATATACTTCGCAATACTGTGTCAGGCTGCGTTTTTCTCGGGTCATTTACGCATAAGTAAACT
>CAMAHZ010000013.1 GCA_945834965.1 uncultured Clostridia bacterium
CCGTATCGTCTACGATATCACTTCAAAACCCCCTGCAACTATCGAGTGGGAATAATATCTGCTAAGGCGTAAATCGTACTAAAATTTAAAGCGCAAAAACCGACTTGGTTTTTGCGCTCTTTTCGTTCCGATTTTAAGCGTAAAAATTTTCCTTGCAATTTTTAAAGAATAATGCTATACTTATATATCAAGGCTGACGTTTATTATAATCATTCAAATTCAGCCGAAATTTAGCATTATTTATGAACGAGTTAGAAAGAATAAAAGGTATTTTAAATCCGCATAAAGAAGTGGATAAAAAGTTTTATCTCGACCTTTTAGACGGCGAAAAACAGACCGAGTGGGAAAACGCTCACGTCGCCGCCGTTCTTTCCATGCTCAAAATTTTGTATATTTCCAAGCTTTCTAAAAAGATTAAGGACGCCGAGAGCGAAAAGTTTATTCTAACCCATTCGTCCGACTACGACGCGGAAAAATATCAAAGGGTGTTACAGCTCAACGCGCAGATTGCAAGCTGCAAGCAAAAACGAGAGAGCTTTAAATGTTTTTTCGACGAGCCCTATTTTGCCCGTATGGACTTAATCGACGATAAGGACGGCTACAATTCCTACTATATCGGCAAACACGGCGACGAAGGACTTGAAATAGTCGACTGGCGCGCACCCATGGCAAGGCGCTATTATCAAAAGAGCAAGCTTGAGTTTTCCATAAACGAGTATAATTTCAAGCTCGTCTTGCGCCGCGCAATCCGCACCTTAAAGGGCAGGGTGGAAGATTATAAAAACGAGTATCTTTCGGTCGGCGATAACTTGACCAAGGAAGAAATCGACGGCAGAGACGCTTCCGTCATCTTCGACCCGTTTTTAAAGGAAATTCTCTCGTCCCGAAAGGACAAGCAGGAAATTTGCGACATAATCGAAACCATACAGGAAAAGCAGTACGAAATAATCACCGCCCCCGAAAACGCTCAGTTTATCGTTCAGGGCGTGGCAGGCAGCGGCAAGACTATGATTTTATTGCACCGCCTATCCTATCTACTTTATAACGACGAGCGGTTAAAACCTTCGTCCGTACTCGTCATCACCCCGTCGGACAGCTTCAACGCCTTTATTGACGAGCTTGCCAAAATCCTTGAATTAGAAAGGGTTAAAACCGTCACGCTCGAAAGCTATTTCCTGCGTTTATTAAAGGGCGTGGGGGTAGAGCTCGAAAGCAAAATCGACTATTCAATCGACCCAACCGAAAGCTATCTGAAATATATCTATTCGCCTGCGTTCGTTGCGGACGTGCGTAAAAAGCTAAAAAACATATACTCAAGCGTGCGCTCAATGCTCCCCAAAGAGCAGGACGACGAGTTCGTTGCGGCAATTTTAAAGGCTATTTCCACGCAAAAAGCGCTATACGACAGGATTAAAAACGCAGGGCTTAGGGTGCGCCGTTGCGTGCTCGGCGAAATTAAGGAAAAGCCGGACGGCGGCATAGCTTTCACCAAGCGTATGAGAGAGCTTTTCAACTGCGTAGAATCGGTGGAAGAGTTTTTAAAGGTCAACCGCACGGACGCGCGCATGGACGGCTATTACTATTTCTACAGCCAACTGCTCTCGTTTTACAAGTCTCTGCGCTTTATTCAAGCCTACGCAAACAAAATTTGCGACGGCGCTATAACCGACTTGAACACCTTAAAAAACACCGTAAATAAGGAAATAGACGACTTAAAACGCTATAAGCAGCGCATAGACGATAGAATGGAATACACCTATCCCGACCGCATTTTAAAGCGTGAAGAGACGCTAAAAGAGATAGAAAAAACCATCAAATCGGTTGAAAAAATCTCTTCGCTTTTCGACGTTACTTGCGATTTTGCGCAAGTTGTACGCAGTGAAAATTACCTTGTAAAAATAGGTAAATGCGAAAACGACGTTCAACTTGCACGCCTGTTTTATAAGAAGATAGTCGGCGAAGCAAAGAAGAAATTCGGGTTAATTGCGAACAAGCTGATAAAGAGCGACGCCTACGCATTATGCAGGGTACTTTCCGAGCTCGGATTTAAATTGACCCCTGCATATGCCTTTGTTTTCGTAGACGAAGCGCAGGATATATCCCCTTGCGAATACGAAGTTTTGCGCTCTGTAAACGACAATGCAAAGTTCAACGTGTTCGGCGATTTAAAGCAAAATATAACGCCTTTCAGGGGAATAGGCGACTGGTCTGCGCTGCCCTTTGAAACTTACGAATTAGACCTAAATTACCGCAACACCAACCAAATAGTCTCATACGTTCGTGATAATTTAAACGTTCAGATGCAGGCAATCGGTCTCGGCGGGGAAGAAGTGATAAAAATTACGCCCCGTCAAATCTCTTCCTTCCTTGCGGATAAGGTGGGCTTAAGGGCGGTAATAACTAGCGAAAAGAACCTTTCCGCCTACACAAAAAAGAGCTATAACGTCGTAAGGGAAAGCGGTAAAATATCAAAGACGAAAACCAACATTTTAACCGTCTACGAGAGCAAGGGGCTTGAGTTTACCGCCGTCGCCGTCGTCGATTGTGATTTGAGCGATAACGAAAAGTATATCGCGTATACAAGGGCGTTGAAAAGGCTTGCCGTCGTGCGTGATAAAAATCAAGGCTGAAATCAAAATTAAATCGGCTTCCGAAAAAATTTTTTCGGAAGCTATTTTTTATAAAAAATAGAATTTTTCATTTATTAACTCAAAACGGCAAAAAAAGTGAGTAATAAGGTATTTTTATTCGCTATCAAATAGTCAATAATAATTGAAAATTGCGCATAGTCGTGCTATAATAAATTTGGAAAATTATTTTCAATTTTGAAAAATTTGTAAGGGTGTTCAGATGGCTGCAAACAAAAAGGCAAAGGAGACGTTTGAAGCGTTAAATTTAGACGCGGACTTGTTGGATTGCGTTTCGTACGCAACCTATTATAACCGTATTCCGCTGTTTACTTCCTTCCGTTTGATAAACGGCGGCGAAAGCGACTTAGAGGGGTTATCAATTCAAATCACGGGCGGTAACAGGCTTATTATGCCTGCAAAGGTCACGGTGGACAGGCTTGCGGCGCAGAGCAGTATGGAGGTCAAGACGCCGTCGCTTTTAAACCCCAAGTTTCTCGCCGATTTAACCGAAGAGAGCGACTGTACCGTAAATATCACCGTGGCCTGCGGAAAGACTGTGGTTTGCTCTATCGACGCTCAGGTCAAAGCCATTTCAATGGAAAGCTGGTCTGGGCTTAACGGCAATGCGGAAATGCTTGCGTCCTTCGTCCGTCCCCGTCTTTCGGACTGCCAGAAAATTTTGGCGGAAGCCGGCTTACAGCTTAAAACCTGGGGCTATTCAAAGGAGTGGAGCGGCTACGCAGGCGGCGACAAGAACGCGGTAAACTTTGCGTTTGCGTCCATC
Source organism: uncultured Clostridia bacterium (assembly GCA_945834965.1). GTDB lineage: Bacteria > Bacillota > Clostridia > Christensenellales > Borkfalkiaceae > Coproplasma. Next base: position 3,415 of record CAMAHZ010000013.1, read on the forward strand.
TTTTCAGCGGTTAGAAATCTCAACATCGAAAGGGAAGAAGGGGGCGACGCCACCGATTTGGTAAAAGTTGGCAACGTTGCCGACGTCGTTACCGAAAAAAGGGCAAATCCCCTTTTAATGGCGGTATTCGTTGCGTCCTGTTTAGAAGCGGCAAAGCTCAACCCCGTAATAATGGTGGGCAAAAATAAGATAGGCGTTGGCGTGTGGCTCAACGAAAGTTGTTTCAATTCCCCCACGCAGGACGATTTGTCGCTTATAGAGCGCTACGTTTCAACGGGCGTAAACAACCTTGCCGTGGTCGACTGCGACGACTTGTTCGCCCATAAAAACGCAAGCTATTCAACGAGTGCTTCGCACTTCGTATCCGCACTTCAAAGCGAATGTTTCGAGCTGTGCATAGATATCCGCCGTTGCAGAATAGGCGGAATTTTCCCTATGCCTATCAAGGTGGTCAGCGGTGCGTCTTACGAAATTTTAGGCGATAAAAACTACTCGTACGAAGCCAAGCCCGAACAGCTAATAGACGCAGACAAATTGTCTTTAACCCGCAAATCTTCCAAGGACAGGAACTGGGAAAGAAGGCTTTTAGATTTATCGCTTAAAAACAACCTTTTAAACTTCCACTATGCAAGGGACAGCGTACATCTTCTCGTACCCGATTTGCAAGGGTTTGTCGAAAATATAAACGAGAAAAACTCGCTCACGATGTTTGCGGCGGCGGATAAATCGGATAAGGTTGCGCCCTTTGGCATTAATACCACTCACGCAAACCTTGCCGAGCTTGTTAAAATAGAGCTCAATTCCAACACCGTACGCGCCTGTATGGGCGAAAACGCAATGGCGGAGTCGGTGCAAAATCTTATAAGAAAGGGCAGGGCGTCAAGCGAAGAAGTGGGCGCAAACACTCTGTTTTTAGCGCTCGGCTTTTTGAAGTGGAAACACAACGACGAAAAGGAGTTTAAGTACGCCCCCGTAGTGCTTCTGCCCGTAACCGTCAAGCGCACTAAAACGCAGGGCGTAACTATAGAGCTGGGCGAAGGCTACAGCCCCAACACCACGCTTTTGGAATTTTTAAAACAGGAATTCGGCATAGATATAAGGGGTGTGGAAGACCAAAAGCTTTCCCCTTCCGAAATCCTTGCCGTGTTCCGCGCCAAGACGGCGAATATGAAGGGCTGGTTCGTCTATGAAGACGTCTATCTTGCTCAATTCACGTTTGCAGGGTACGCCGTATGGAAGGACGTAAGGGATAATATGTCCCTTTACAAGTCTAATCCGCTTATCGGCAGTCTGCTCGAGAATAAAAACAAATTTGAAGATAACAAGCTGTGCGGCGTAGACGAAGACAGGGCGTCCCCCGACGAAGTGCTAACGCCGCTCCCTTGCGATTCTTCGCAGTTTGCCGCCGTTGCCGAATCGGCAAAGGGTACGACGTTCGTTCTTCACGGTCCCCCGGGAACGGGCAAGAGCCAGACGATTACCAACATAATCGCCAACGCACTCGATAAGGGCAAAAGGGTGCTGTTCGTCGCCGAAAAGCAGGCGGCGTTACAGGTCGTTAAAAAGCGACTTGACGAAGTGGGCATAGGCGAATTCTGCCTTGAACTGCACAGCGGTAAGGCGGATAAAGGCGAAGTCGTCCGTTCGATTGAAAACACGCTTTCACTTAAATCTTCCTACGACGACGCTCCTTTTAAGGGGGACTGCGAGAGCATAAAAGAGTATAAGGATACGCTTTCCCGCCCGTTAAAGGCATTGCACAAAAAGCGCGGTTTAGGCGTTTCGGTCTATCAGGGAATAATAAACTATCTTGCCAACGCGTCCGCGCCCGAGCTTGTCAATATCGAGAGTACTTTCTACGACAATTTAACGGCTAAAAAGCTAAGCGAATACGAAAATATGCTGCTTACCGCACAGGCGGCTGCAAAGGAATGCGGCGGTGCGTATCGTTCGCCCTTTACCAACGTAAATTTGACCGCTTGCGACGAAAAGGTAAAGCGCTCCGTGCAGTTTGCGGCGGAAGTCGTGCTTGCCGAATTAAAGCACTTAAAGAACTATCTTGCGCTATTTTTGGATACGTTTAATCAAAAGATTTCAACGTTTACGTCAAAGAAACTTGCATCTTTAATCGAAATTGTCCGCATACTTTCCGACGGCGATTTAAAGGTATTTTTTAGCTGTGACGAAAGGGAATTCCACCAATTCTACAACGCCAACCTGCGCTACGACGCCGGCGTTAAAAACTGGCTAATAAAGTTTAAGGACGTCGCGGATTTCTCTAAGACGGCAGACGAGATAGAGAGCGAGCTAAATAAATGCAACGGCGACTGGCAGTCGTCAAAACTGCTCGTAACAACCGTTAAAAAGCTTGCAAAAATTTCACGCAATCCCATCAAGAACGCCGAAGTGTGCGATTTTATAAAGTCTGCAATCGAAATTGAAAAGGATAGGCGTTCAATCTTAACGTCCACGAAATTAAGCTCTAACTTCGTCGGGCTTATGGGTGCAATAAACGATAAGAAGAGAGCAGATTTCTTAAGTCCCTTGCACGTCTTCCACGAGCTTTGCTCAGGCGTGTTTATGGACTACAACGCCGACGCGTTCAACTCGGTGTGCATCAGGGCAAGCGACGGGCATCTTCGCCCCCTGTTCAATGGCATTTTAGGCGCGGCAAAGTCGTTCACGGATAGCTGTAACTACTTCAACAAAGCCGTTAAAGCTAATGCGGACGCCGTTTCGGATGCGGATATCTACGACTATTATAACGAAAAATGCTCTGCACTCGTGGACAACATAGATATGTTGCCGGCTTGGTGTATGTACAAGGCAACGGCGAAAAAGCTCAACGACAACGGTTTGACGTTCATTACCGACGCGTTAGAGAGCGGACAGATTTCAAGCGAGAAAATTCTTTCGGCGTTCAGGAAGAACGTCTATAGAAATTTCGTCGCAAAGAACATTCCTGCCGACCCTGCCTTATCGTGTTTTTCGGCAACGGTGTTAGACGATACCGCAAGCAGTTTCTCGCAGATAATGGAAGAGTACTACAAGCTCACCCGTGAAAAAATTCGTTACGACCTTATTTCAAGGTTGCCCGGCGAAGGTACGGAAGGTCCTATTGCGTTGGAGCTTATGTCCTTCCGCCGCCAGACAAAGAACAACTTAAGGGGCGTAAATCTTCGCTCACTCTTTGCGGAAATACCCGAAATGCTAAAGGTGTGCGCACCCTGTATGCTTATGAGCCCGTTCACCGTATCGCAGTATTTGCAGCCTTCGCCCGATATGTTCGACATAGTCGTATTCGACGAAGCGTCGCAGATGCCCACTTGCGAAGCCGTACCGTCGCTTTCAAGGGCAAAGAGCGCGGTAATCGTAGGCGACCCCAAGCAGATGCCGCCCACGTCCTTCTTTATGTCGGTTGGCTACGACGACGAAGAGCCCGAAACCGAAGATTTAGAGAGCGTATTAGACGACTGCCTTGCGTTAGGTATACCCGAAAAGCACTTGACCTGGCACTATCGTTCCAAGCACGAAAGCCTTATTGCGTTCAGTAATATCAACTACTATTCGTCAAAGCTCTGCACCTTCCCGTCGCCCGACGCACTTGATTCGATGGTCAAGTTCAACTACGTTCAAGGCGGCGTGTATCAAAGGGGCGGCACTAAGTGCAATAAGGAAGAGGCGGAAGCGCTCGTTGCGGAAGTTATTCGCAGGCTATCCGACCCCGTGCTTCGCCGCTCGTCAATAGGCGTGGTGACCTTCTCAACGCCACAACAGGTATATATCGAAAAAATGCTCTCAAAAGCCCTTGCGGAAAAGGGGTTAGAGAGCGCCGCATACGACGGTGAAGAGCCGCTGTTTATAAAAAATCTCGAAAACGTTCAGGGTGACGAAAGGGACGTAATACTCTTTTCCGTCTGCTACGGTCCCGACGCAATGGGCAAAATCTCATTAAACTTCGGTCCATTGAACCAGCTCGGCGGTTGGCGCAGGCTCAACGTAGCCGTGTCAAGGGCAAGGGAAGAGATGGTGGTATTCTCTTCAATGCGCTACTCAATGATAGATTTATCCCGCACGACTTCAAAGGGCGTTGCAGGATTAAAAGCGTTCTTAGAGTTTGCCGAAAAGGGCAGGACGAGTATTGCCGCACCCAGCGACGAAGTTATAATTAACCGCAGCGGAATAGGTAAATACGTTGCGGCTGAGCTCTCTTCTTACGGCTATGAGTGCCGTTGCGATATAGGCGTTTCCGACTTCAAAATCGACGTCGGCGTACTCGACCCCAACAATAAGCATAACTTTATCCTTGCAATTCTCTGCGACGGCAATTCGGACTTCTCTATAAAGGATAAGTACGTAATGCAGGCAAATATCTTAAAGCGCAATAACTGGAACGTTATAAGGCTGTATTCGGTCAACTTCTTCAACAACCCTAAGAGAGAGATTAAGAAGATTAAGGACTATTTGGATAAGCTCACGTCGTCGTCAGGAGGCGTATCGGGCGGATATAAACGCCCCTACAGGGTTGCAAAACCCAACGTAAGTCAAGCGGATGCGTCTATGCTCGTCAGCGGCAATATGGACGCCGAACTTATCAAGACGATAAAGTCGGTCGTTTCAGCAGAAGAGCCTATTTCGGCAAAATTCCTTGTAAAAAGGGTGCTTGCCGCTTACGGCATACAGAAGTTCGGCGCAAGGTTAGAGAGTAAAATCAATTCCTTAGTGCCTGCCTGCTCGTTCAAGTCGAAGACGCTTTTAGGCACTACGCATTACTACAAGAGCGAAAAGGCTTGCTCTTTTGAAAGGTACAGGGTGGAAGACGAAGTGCAAATCCGTACTGCGGAAAGCGATTATTCGCCGTTCGACGTGCTCTCGCTCGTCAAGGCAATCTTAATGGAAAACGTGAGTATGTACCGTGACGAGCTTATACTTGCCGTAGCCGCTCACTTTAAGGCAAGGCGTACGGAAAAGTTTGCTTCCTATATAAGCTCGTGCATAGACGAAGGCTGTACTATGGGTATGTTAATTCGCAGCGTTTCAGATAGAATTTCTTTAGGTTAACTTAATACTTTACCAAACTCAAAGGCGGCGCAACCACGGTTGCGCCGCTAAAATTTTTTCAAGTAAAAATTTGTAAACTCAAAAAGAAAACGCGTATTATTTTTATGCGTTTTCCCAAACTGATTGTATGAAAGCAACAGGAATTGTAAGAAGAATCGACGAACTCGGCAGGGTAGTAATTCCTAAGGAAATAAGGTCTACTCTGCGCTTAAAGTCAGGCGACCCGCTTGAAATTTTTACCGAGCGTGACGAGCTTATGCTTAAAAAATATTCGCCGATTGCTTCACTTGAAAAGTTTTCGGAAGGTACGGCAAAGAGCCTTTCTGATTTGTCGGGGCATCTTGCAATAGTTTGCGACACGGACGAAGTGTTACACGCATCCGGCAGCGGCAGAAGGGAAGTTGCGGGTAAAGCCATCTCGCAGAAGATGGATAAGTTAATGCAGGATAGGCGCAGTTATATCGCCAATCTGTCCGAAGGCGGAGATATTGTACCTATTTGCGAAGATACTCAAAACGATATCACGGCAGAAATTATCGTGCCTATCGTTGCCGGCGGCGATTGTCTTGGCGCGGTTGCGCTCGTCTCCTGCGAGCAGGGTGCAAAAATCGAACCTGCCGCCTGCAAGCTTGCTCAGCTTTCCGCTACCATATTAGCGGCTCAATTCGAGTGAAAAAGCAGGGCTATATAAAGGGTGCTTTAATAATTTCGGCAGGCGGACTCATATCCAAACTGCTCGGCGCAATATACCGTATACCCCTTGTCGCCTATCTCGGCGGCGAGGGTATGGGCATTTACCAACTCGTCTATCCGCTGTACTGCATACTTTTAACGGTATCTGCAAGCGGCATACCTACGGGCATTGCAAGGCTAATCTCTTCGGGCGGTCAACAGGGAGTCGAGCGTAAAGCCTTCTATCTATACGGCGGTATAGGCTTAATCGGCTCTTTAATAATGTTTGCGCTGTCCGTTCCGCTTGCCGCGGCTCAAGGCGAAACGGGCGTTGCGCTATGCTGTAAGCTCTTGTCTCCGTCCGTCTTTTTCGTCGCCGTAATTTCCGTCGTGCGCGGCTACTTTCAGGGCAAGTCGAATATGTATCCTACAGCCTTTACCGAAGTTTTGGAACAGCTCGTCAAAGTAACGGTAGGTATTTTGCTTGCAAGGCAGTTTAAGGGCAATGCGCTTTACGCAACAGCGGCGGCGGTGTTCGCCGTTACGGTAAGCGAAATAGTTTCCTGCATCTACGCCGTAGTAATCTACTTGACGGGTCAAAGGGCGCATAAACCGCTGTTTAAGGTCAAAACCCCGACTGTAAATAAGCTTTTGGCGTATACCGTACCGCTCACCTTTTCGGCAATAGCCCTGCCCGTAGGTCAGCTTTTAGAGAGTATCGCCGTCGTCAACGTTTTAAGAAAGAGCGCCGAAAACGCCACCGCGCTATACGGAATTTTTTCGGGCTGTGCGATTACGCTTATAAATCTGCCTGTGTCCGTAACCTACGGCTTAGCGGCGGCAAGCGTTCCGCAAATATCCCCCCTTGCGGCAAAGGGCGATATCAAAGGCGCGATAAAAAAGGTGAAAAAGTCGCTTTTGTATACGGCTTTAATCTCGTTGCCGTTTGCAATAGGTTTGTATCTTTTCGCACCGCTTGCGGTAAGGCTGTTTTTCCCGTCTTTACAGGCGGCGGAAAAGGTACTTTTAATTAAGCTCGTCCGCATAATGAGCGTAAACGCCGTAACGTCGTCTCTCGTTCAAACGTCGTCGGCGTGCATAACGTCTTTGGGTAAACCCGTGTGGGGAATGGTCACGCAGTGGACGTGCGCCGCACTTCGCGTTCTGCTCTCTTCGGCGTTAGTCGCCTTTACGCCCCTATCAATTACGGGTGCCGCCGTTTCGGCAAACGTATGCTATTTTGTTGCGATAATCTTAAATTTGTGTTATATTACTGCCGTAAGTAAATCAAACGATGGTAACTCAAATGTCAATAACGTTAATAGGTTTAGGTACTCAAGAAGGCGACTTAACGCTTTCAGCAAAGGCGGCGCTTGATTGTGCCGATAAGATTATCGCCCGTACCAAAGAGTGTGCAGGCTTTGCCGCATTAAGCACATACGAAGTTGAAACGCTCGACGGCGTTTACGAGCGTTCGCGCAATTTCGATACGCTAAACAAAAACCTTGCAAAAGCCGTTATGGACGCGGCTAAAGGGCATAGCGTGTGCTATTGCGTAGACGGGGCGGTAAGCGAAGATACCGCCTGCAAAATTATACTTAAAAAGCAAAAGGGGGTAGCCGTATGCGAAGGCGTATCCCGTATTTCGCATATAAAAAATCTTGCAAATCTCAGTTGCGGTCAAATCACTTCTCTATCCGCCTACGAAGTGCGCTCGCTTAAAAGCTGCCGCGCCGCCGTCGTGTACGATATAGACGATTTTTACGCCGCAACCGAAGTTAAATTAGTTTTATCCGACCTTTTCGGCGAAGAAAGAGAATGTATCTTTATCAAGGGCAATACGAAAAAGGTTATGCCCGTATACGAGATAGACAGGCAGAAGGAATACGACTTAACGTGCGCCGTTGCGATAGAAGAAGACGAGTTTTTGAAAAAAGACCGCTACGACTTTGCCGACCTTGTGCATTTGGTAGAGCTGTTGCGCGCCCCCGGCGGTTGCCCTTGGGACAGGGTGCAGACCTGTGAGAGTATCAAGTCCAACGTCGTTGAAGAAGCGTACGAGCTTGAAGACGCCATAGAGCGCAAGGACGACGACGGCATTTTGGAAGAGACGGGCGATATTCTTTTGCAGGCGGCATTCCATTCGGTGTTAAAGCAGGAAGAAGGGGTGTTTAATGCTAACGACGCCATAACGGGCAACGTTAAAAAACTCATTTTCAGGCACTCTCACATATTCGGAAAGGATAAAGCCGCAAACGAGACGGAAGCTTTAGGCGTATGGGATAAGAACAAGCTTAAAGAAAAACATATGACGACTTTTGGCGAAAGCGTAGCGGCTGTACCCAACAAAATGCCCGCCTGTATGCGTGCGCAAAAGGTGGGTAAAAGGGCAGGAAAAAGCGGTATGGATTTTCTATCCCCCGTGTCTGCTTCGGAAAAGATTTGGGAAGAAGTCAAAGAGCTCGTTGCGGCAATGCAGGCGGAAGATAACGCCGCGGTGTTCGACGAAGCCGGCGACGTGCTGTTTGCCGCTGTAAATACCTGCCGCCTTGCAGGGGTAGATTGCGAAGAAGCCTTGCGCTCTGCAACCGACAAGTTCGTAAAACGCTTCGTCGAGTGCGAAAGGCTTATTATAGCCGACGGCAAAAACATTACCGATTTAGACGGGTTGACCCTTGATTATTACTGGGTAAAGGCAAAAGATGCATTTAAAAAGAATTAATATAGGCGGTGTTGAAACGCCCAACAACGTATTCGTTGCGCCCCTTGCAGGGTACACGAATTCGCCCTTCAGGGTGCTGTGTCAATCGCTTGGCGCAGGGCTTACCTATACCGAAATGGTGTCGGCAAAGGGGCTTTGTTACGGAAGCGAAAACACTTCCGAATTACTTAAGATGACCGACGGCTACAGCGGAATTAAAGCCGTCCAGCTCTTCGGCAGCGAACCCGATTTTATGCGCCGTGCCGCAACCGATAGAGAGATAGAGCCGTTTGACCTTATTGATATCAATATGGGCTGTCCCGTTCCCAAAATTTTCAAAAACGGCGAAGGGAGTGCGTTGCTTGCGGATATAAAAAAGGCGCAAAGCCTTGTTAAGGCGGCAAAGGCAAGTAAAAAGGCGGTCACGGTTAAATTCCGTATAGGCTTAACCGAAGAAAAGCTTGTCACCCGCGATTTTGCCGTTGCAATGGAAGACGCAGGCGCAGATTTGATTACCGTTCACGGCAGAACGAGAGATAAAATCTATTCAGGCGACGTAAATTATGAACAAATTGCTAAGGCAAAGGCGGCGGTAAAAATACCCGTAATCGCCAACGGCGGCGTGTTCAGTCGGCAGGACGCGGACAGACTCTTAAACGAGACGGGCGCAGACGGCGTAATGCTTGCAAGGGGTGTGCTGTACAACCCTTTCTTAATTGCGGAATTAACGAATACCCCCGTTGCGGATAAAAAACGGCTTATACTTAAGCAGATTGACGACTGCTATGATAACTACGATTATCGTTACAGTACGGTAACTCTGCGCAAAATGCTTGCAATGTACTTAAAAGGCGCGCATAACGCAACCAAGCTAAGAACTTCGCTAATCGCCTGCACTTCAAGAGAGCAGATTGTAGATTTGCTCTTTTCCGACGACTATACAATTTAAAAAGCACAAAAAAATCCCCGTACGACTTCAAGCGTACGGGGTTATACTTTTTTTAAGTTAAATCGTCTCTACGTTTACAAGGTTAGAGTTGCCGCTCTTACCGTTGGGAGTTCCGCCCGTCAACACGATTTTGTCGCCCTTTTTAACCAAGCCGGAATCGATTGCCGCACGCTTAGCGTAGTGGAAGAGTACGTCAACCGAATAAAACTCTTCGCTCATAACGGGTAACACGCCCCAGCTTAAGCCAAGCTTTCTAAACGCCTTTTCGTTGGTCGTCATACCGATAATGTCAATCATAGGTCTGAAACGGGAAACCGTCCTTGCAGTGCCGCCCGTTCTCGTACATACGACTATAACCTTTGCGCCTATGTCGTGCGCAAGGGTGCAAGCCGAGTGGGAAAGAGCAGACGCCGAAGAGCTTATGTGGAACTTGCTGTCTTCAATATATGCGATATATTCGGTATTCTTTTCAGCTTCGCAGGCAATTTTGGACATAGCCTTAACAGCTTCAACGGGGTATGCACCTGCCGCCGTCTCGCCCGAGAGCATAATTGCGGAAGAGCCGTCGAACACGGCGTTTGCGACGTCGGAAATTTCTGCTCTTGTGGGGCGGGGGTTCTTAATCATAGATTCCAACATTTCGGTTGCGGTTATAGAACGCTTGCCCATTATACGGCACTTATTTATAATCGTCTTTTGAATTGCAGGCAATTCTTCAAAGGGAACTTCAACGCCCAAGTCGCCGCGTGCAACCATTATGCCGTTACTTACTTCGATAATGCTGTCAATGTTGTTTACGCCTGCCCTGCTTTCAATCTTAGCAATAAGCTCTATATCGTCGTTCACGTCGCCGCATTCTCTCAAGTAATTTCTAACGTCTATTAAATCTTGAGCTTTAGATACGAACGAGCAAGCGATAAAGTCAACGCCCTGCTCAACGCCGAACTTCAAATCTGCCTTATCCTGTTCGGAAAGGTATTCCATTTCAAGCTCTTTATCGGGGAAGAACATAGATTTTCTGTTAGATAATTCGCCGCCGACTAATATTTTGCATATAACGTTGGGTTTTTCAACCTTAACAACTTCGAAAATGATAAGACCGTTGTTGAGTAAAATCTTATCGCCGGGGAGCATCTGTTCGCAAAGTCCTTTAAAGGAAACGGAAACTTTAGTCTTGTCGCCTTCGACTTCGTCCGTAGTAAAGGTAAAGGTGTCGCCTTCTTTTAAATTGACCTTGCCCTTTGCAAAGGTCTTAATTCTGAATTCAGGGCCTTTAGTGTCCAAGAGAATGGGGATGGGTGCATTTTTGGCTTCTCTCACTTTTTTAATTGTCTCAATCTTCTTCAAATGCTCTTCGTGCGTTCCGTGTGAAAAGTTAAGTCTCGCCACGTTCATTCCTGCGTCTATCAATTTAGATAAAACTTCTTCGCTGTCGCTTGCAGGGCCGATTGTGCAAATAATTTTAGTTTTCTTCATATATTGTACCTCTTAGGAAAATTTCGTATAGGAATTTCTTTCTATTATTGTAAAATAAATCGCAATAAAAATCAATAAATAATTATAAAATAGTTTTGCAAAAACTTGTAAAAGATGATAAACTTATGTTATCCGAGTCGGTTATACGGTTGCGG
>CAMAHZ010000014.1 GCA_945834965.1 uncultured Clostridia bacterium
GAATAGGGTTTGAGTAAACGTGTACCCACTTGGCTTCCCTAAAGAATAGGGAAGCTGTCACGAAGTGACTGAAGAGTTTGACATTTCTAATAATATTAACCTTAATTAATCAACGGCTTGCCGTTGGATTTAATCACCGCTTCAGCGGTGGATTGCATCAAGCGTAAGCTTGGATTGTATCGCGCGCAAGTGCGGATTTAATCACCGCCTTAGCGGTGGATTGCATCAAGCGTAAGCTTGGATTTAATCACGGCAAACGCCGTGGATTTCATCACTCGAAGAGTGGATTTAATCACGCTCAGGCGTGGATTGCATAACGACCAAAGTCGTGTATTAACTCACCCTAAGGCAATATCCAAAATCATCATAAGCGCAAACCCGAAAATCACGCCTATCGTCGCCTTTAGTTTGTCGCTTGCAAAGCTTTCGGGCACTAATTCCGAGCAGACTACCGCAATCATTGCCCCTGCAGAAAAGGCGAGCGCAAAGGGCAGTATGCCGCTTATGAACGAGACGGCAACCGCGCCTATAACCCCTGCAACTATTTCGACCGCGCCCGAAAGCTGCCCTATAAAAAAGCTTTTAAATCGCCCCATTCCGTTTGCACGCAAGGGGAACGCCACGCACATACCTTCGGGAAAGTTTTGAATACCTATTCCCAAGGCAAGCATCAACGCCGCCACAACGCCCGCCCCGCCGCTTTGCGCTATTGCGCCGAACGCAACGCCCACCGCCAAACCTTCGGGTACGTTGTGAACGGTCACGGCAATGCACATTACGGCGTTGCTTCTGTTCTTTTCGCCACGCTTTTTAGTAAACAGCTTGATGAGCGTATCGCACAGTATAATTATCAAACCGCCTGCCACAAACCCTGCCGTAAGAATGATATACGAGTATTCGCCGCCCTGTTCAAGCGCAGGCAAGAGCAGAGAGAAGAAGGACGACGCAAGCATAATTCCTGCCGCCCCCGAAAGCATAAAGCAAAACGCAGTCTTGCCCACGTTTCTATAAAACAGCACTAACGACGCACCCAACGCCGTCATAAGATAGGTAAATGCCGTAGCTAAAAGCGCCTGTAAATAACCGTCAAGTGAAACAAACCAATCCAAAAGCTTTTGCCCCTGTAGAATTATTAGCCGAAATATGGCTATGCCCTACATACTATGCAAAAAGTGCAAATTGCGGTGCGCAGTTTATCGTTGCCCGTGTATAATTTTTTACGCGTTTACCAAACTATGGGTATGGAAAATAAGAATAAATCAAAAGCCGTACGCCCGTCCGCCGTTATCGTGGGCGGAAGCTCGGGCATAGGCTATGAAACCTGCAACCGTTTAGTAAACCGCGGTTGGGCAGTTACCAACATTTCACGTACGCCCTGCAAAAATGCAAAGGTAACGAACGTTACGGCAGACGTCGCTTACGGGTCGGAAGCGTTCGACGCAATAGGCGCAACTGCCAAAAAATTCGGCTTGACCGCACTCGTGTACTGCGCAGGCTTTTCTATGGCGGCACCCATAGAACACGCAAAGGAGAGCGACTATAAATACCTTTTTGAAGTCAACTTTTTCGGCGCGTTAAAGGCTATGCAGGCGGCTATTCCGCATATGAAAAAGCGTGGCGGAAAGATAGTTTTAGTCGGCTCGTTGGGCGGCGACGTCCCCATCGTTTTCGACGCCTTTTATTCGTGCAGTAAGGCGGCTTTGGAAATGCTTGCTCGTTCGGCTAATTTAGAGCTGTCGCCCTACCGCATTTCAACCACGGCGCTGCTTCCCGGCGGCACTTCTACAAACTTTTCGTTCAAGAGAAAGGTGTATTCGGAAGAAGAAAACGGTTCGTATTCCAAACCCGTCAACAGGGCGGTCGCCGCGCTTGCAAATATGGAACAGAGCGGTATGAAGCCCTGCAGAGTGGCGGAAGATATCTACGATATATTAGTCGAAGAAAATCCGCCCATAATAAAGACGTGCGGCGCGAAAAATACCGTTAAAAGGTTCGCAACAAGAGTTATGCCCGAAAAGCTCACGGCGTATATAAATTCTAAAATGTTTAAGCAATAGTCGGCGGTGTAGAATGAGAAAAGAATACGATTTATCCCGCCGAGACGAGAGAGAAACGCTGTATAAAGGCGTAAAGCAAACGGAGCAAAAAAATGACGGGAAAGCATAGGGACAATTACAACGCCAACTATTTAAACTACGTCAACGCGCAGGACCCGCCCACGAAGCATTTTAAAAACTGCCTTGCGGCATTCGGCGTAGGCGGACTTATTTGCTGTATCGGTCAGTTTATCCGCTATATGTTGGAATTTGCGGGTTTATCGGGCGACGTGCTTGCAGGCTCGGTCTCGGCAATTCTCATATTTTTTGGCTGCTTTTTGACGGGCGTAGGGGTTTACGACAGGATAGGCAGGTACGCAGGCGCAGGGTCGATAGTGCCCATAACGGGCTTTGCAAATTCGGTTGCTTCCCCTGCAATCGAGTTTAAAACCGAAGGTTGGATATACGGAATGGCGGCGAAGATGTTCACCGTCGCAGGTGCGATTATCGTGTTCGGCGTCTTTTCCGGCGTGCTTGTGGGGATTATATATTCGTTCATATAGCAAAATAGGACGCGTTAACGCGCAAAACCACAACATATTGTGTATTGCCAAAATTTTTCAATCAATATTTTGAAATAAAACTATTGACAATATAAATATCGTTGTGTTATAATCAAATCACAAATCAAGGGTGCGCCATAACTGACGAAGATAATGCGGAAGTCACCGCAGGGGAGTGGCGTAGGGCGAAATAGTAAATATTTCCTTATAGCGCCTTTTAAGCCGTTCGTCTGGGCACATTTACTTAAAATTATTAAGTAGATTGCCCTATTTTTTTCGGACGGTAAAGGGGGAGAGTATGACGGGGCGTATTCATTCGTTTGAATCGTTTGGCACTGTAGACGGACCCGGTATTCGGTTCGTCGTGTTTATGCAGGGTTGCCCTATGCGCTGTAAATATTGCCACAACCCCGACACGTGGTCAACGGTCGGCGGCAAGGAGTATACCGCCGAGCAGGTTGCAACAAACGCCCTTCGCTACAAAAACTATTTTGCGAACGGGGGCGGCGTAACCGTCTCTGGCGGCGAGCCGCTTTTGCAGGCGGAGTTCGTAAAAGAGCTGTTTACGATTTTAAAGTCAAACGGCGTGCATACCGCTTTAGATACTTCGGGTGCGGTATTTTCCAAAGACGATAAGGGCAAATTCGACGGTCTTTTAGCCGTTACCGACCTTGTGCTTTTGGATATAAAACATATCAATCCCGAAGAGCATAAAAGGCTCACTTCTCGACCCAACGAAAATATTTTGGAATTTGCAAAATACCTGTCTCAGACGGGCAAGCCTATGTGGATAAGGCACGTTTTAGTGCCGCAAATAACCGACAACGACGAGTATTTACAAGAGCTTGCAACCTTTATAGACGGCTTAAAAACCGTTGAAAAAGTCGAAGTTCTGCCCTACCACACGATGGGTGCGGTCAAGTACGAAAAACTCGGAATAGAGTATCCGCTCAAGGGGGTAGAGCCGCCTACTAAAGAAAGGGTTAAAAACGCAAGGCAAATACTTTGCAAAAGGTGATAAATTGAAAGAATTAAAGGGTAAATGTTTAATCGAAATCGGTGGCGATAGCTGCGTAGGTTGCCTTGCGGTTATGCCTAACTGCAGGCAGGTTGCCGACGCTTTCGGCTTAAACTTCGTCAAGCTCGATATAAACGACGACGCAGAGCAGGTTAAAAATTTTAGTTTCGACCGCATTCCCACCATAATATTGTGGGACGAAGGCAAAATTTTGGCGCAATGTTCGGGCTATCAACCGCAGGAAATTTTAGAACTGTGGGTTGAAGCAAAGCTTGGCTGACAGCCGCACAAATTAACAGAAAAACTATAGATAAGAGGATATAAAGATGCAGTTTGAACAATGGGAGGGCTTCGTACCCGGCAAGTGGTGCGACGACGAAGTAAACGTAAGGGACTTTATTCAGCATAACTACACCCCCTACGAAGGCGACGGAAGCTTTTTGGAAGATGCGACCGAAGCTACTAAAAAGCTGTGGGCAGAGGTTATGGAGCTCACTAAAAAGGAAAGGGAAGCGGGCGGCGTATTGAAAGCCGACGTAAGAACTATCTCTACGCTCACGAGCCACGGCGCAGGCTATATCGACAAGGACTTAGAAAAAATCGTAGGACTTCAGACCGACGAACCCTTTAAGCGCGCCCTTCAGCCCTTCGGCGGCATTAAGATGAGCGAACAGGCGCTTAATATGTACGGTTACGAGCTCGACAGCGAAGTAAAGGATATTTTTACCAAATACCGCAAGACTCACAACGACGGCGTGTACGACGCGTACACCCCCGAAATGCGCCGCGCCCGTACCGCCCATATTCTCACCGGTCTGCCCGACACCTACGGCAGGGGCAGAATCGTCGGCGACTACAGAAGGGTTGCCCTTTACGGCGTGGACTACCTTATCGAACACAAACAGCGTGATAAGGATTTAATGGTGGGCGATATGACGCCCGAAAGAGTAAGGGACAGGGAAGAGCTTTCCGACCAGATTAAAGCACTTAACGCATTAAAGCAGATGGCGCAAATCTACGGAATGGATATTTCCAAACCTGCACGCACGGCACAGGAAGCAATTCAGGCGCTTTACTTCGGCTATCTCGGCGCGGTAAAGGACCAGAACGGCGCGGCTATGTCCATCGGCAGAAATTCTACCTTCCTTGACATCTATATCGAACGCGACCTTAAAAACGGCACTTTAACCGAAAAGGAAGCGCAAGAGCTTATCGACCACTTCGTTATGAAACTGCGTATCGTTAAGTTTATGCGTATCAAGGACTACAACGAATTATTCTCGGGCGACCCTACCTGGGTAACCGAATCTATCGGCGGTATGGGTATGGACGGCAGAACGCTCGTAACCAAGAACTCGTTCAGAATTTTGCACACCTTAAAGAACTTAGGTCCCGCACCCGAACCCAACCTTACCGTACTTTGGTCAAAAAATCTGCCTGCGGCGTTCAAAAAATTCTGCGCAGAGACGTCTATCGAAACTTCTGCAATTCAGTACGAAAGCGACGATTTAATGAGACCGGAGATGGGTGACGACTATTGCATAGCTTGTTGCGTAAGCTGTATGAGAGTGGGCAAGGATATGCAGTTTTTCGGCGCAAGAGCCAACCTTGCAAAGTGCCTTTTATACGCAATCAACGGCGGTGCGGACGAGCTTACGAAGGATAAGAAAACGGGCAAACCCCTGCAAGTATCCCCTAAATACGCACCTATCATCGGCGACGGCGCACTCGACTATAGTGAAGTTATAGAAAAGTACGAGCAGATGATGGACTGGCTTGCCGGGCTGTACGTGAACACCTTGAATCTCATTCACTATATGCACGATAAATATTCCTACGAAGCGCTTGAAATGGCGTTGCACGATACCAACGTGCGCCGCTTCTTCGCGACGGGTATTGCAGGCTTAAGTTGTGCGGTGGACTCGCTTTCGGCAATTAAGTACGCAAAGGTATATCCTATCCGCAACCAAGACGGTTTGGTGGTAGATTTCAAGACGGAAGGCGACTTCCCCAAGTACGGCAACAACGACGACAGGGCAGACGATATCGCAGTTTGGCTCGTAAAGACGTTTATGAACAAAATCCGCAGCCACTACACCTACCGCAACAGTATTCCCACGACTTCTATTTTGACCATAACTTCTAACGTGGTATACGGCAAAAAGACGGGTAACACCCCCGACGGCAGAAGGGCGGGAACGCCTTTAGCGCCCGGTGCAAACCCCATGCACGGCAGGGATACCAACGGTGCGTTGGCGTCGTTAGAGTCGGTTGCAAAACTCCCCTACGAGTACAGCAGAGACGGCATTTCCAACACCTTCTCGGTTACTCCCGCAAGCTTAGGTAAGGACGAGTAATCGTCCGTAAAGGTTAAATAAATTCAACGATAAAGGAGAAAAATATATGTCAAGAGCAGATAATTTAGTAACGATGTTAGACGCATACGTAGCAGACGGCGGTCACCACTTAAACGTAAACGTTTTCAACCGCGATACGCTGTTAGACGCACAGGCTCACCCTGAAAAGTATCCGCAGCTGACGATAAGGGTTTCGGGCTATGCGGTAAATTTCAATAAGCTTACCAAGGAGCAGCAGGACGAAGTAATCTCTCGTACCATTCACGAAAGCTTATAATCTACGCAATAAAATTTAAATTTCTTTGTATAAATTCACACGCCGAACGCGAAAAATGTGTTCGGTGTGTCTTTTTTTATTAAAAAAGACCTTTTTAGCGTTTACTTTTAAATTGCTATATGCTATAATTACACTTACCAAATTATATAGTTATTTAAAATCGGGGTAATATTATGGCTGAAATTATCAACGGATTGCGTATCGAAAAAGCGACTGTTTTAAGGTATACGGGCAAGGCGGCGGAAATCGTTTTGCCTAAGGACGTTTTACGTATCGCGCCTTTCGCGTTTGCAGGCTGTAAAACGTTAAGAAAGGTAGTTATGCCCTACAAGCTTTGCTCTATAGGCAAGGGGGCGTTTTTCGGCTGTGACAATTTAGAAGAAGCCACTCTTCCCGGCAAGCTCTATCTAAGGGCAAAGGGCGGTAAGGTATTCCCTAAGGATGCAAATATTTTCTTCCGCTTTTACGCGTCTCCCGATATCCCTTCGGAAGATAGCGACTATTCCGACTACTTCGACACGCTCGACGCATATTTAGCTTCCGGCATCAAGGACGAAGATATGTTCGACGCCATAGGTCGTTTCGGCGGTTACGTAATAATCAACAACGCCCCTGCGCCCAAAGCTAAACAGCTCGGCTACACCCCCGAACAGGAAGAAGAACCCGTTAAAAAAGAGCCTAAAAAGGAAGAGTTTAAACCTGAAACTGACCCTGAACAGGAAAGCAAGGACGAGCCTGAAGCAGTCGTCGAGCAGGAGACGGAACAGCCCGAAAAGGAAGAGCCCGTTCAGGAAGTTGAAGAGCCCGTTCAGGAAGTTGCTGAAGAAATAGAAGAAATCGAAGAAGAAATTGAAGAAGAAACCGAACCGCACGAAGATATCACTTTAGACGATAGCGACGAAGAAGAGAGCTTAAGCGACAAAATGGACGCAATCATTCCTGCGGATGAAAAAGTCGTCTCTTCCGTAACGCATAAAAACCTTATCAACGATAACGACTACCTTATCGAAGGCGACAGAGTAATAAAGTATATCGGTTCGGCAACGGTGACCAAAGTGCCTGAATATATCAGGTCGATAGGCGAAAACGCGTTCTCAAACTGTGCGGTAGAAGGGGTTGAACTTCCCGATAAGCTTTTATCAATAGGTAAAAACGCCTTCGCTTGGTGCGATAAACTTACGCAAATCAACCTTCCCGAAGGGTTAAAGTTTATCGACGACGGTGCGTTTGCTTCCTGCCGTTCGCTTGAAAATATTGTTCTGCCCGAAACGCTCGTGTTTATCGGCGCAGACGCATTCCGCGCGTGCAGTGCGTTAAAGGTACTTATACTTCCCCAAAGCGTAAAAACCATAAGCCGCAGGGCGTTCGACTTCTGCGTATCGATTGAAACGGTAATACTTCCCGATAACGTCACGACGATTGCAGAAGGCGTGTTCTCCCACTGCGAAAATCTGCAAAAGGTAGTGCTTCCCCAAGGCATAACTTCTATCGGCGAATGGGCGTTTGCCGACTGTTACGAGCTTAGAGAGATAAACTTCCCCAACGGCTTGATAGAAATAGGCGACGTAGCCTTTTTAAACTGCCGTTCGCTCGTCGCGTTCGACTTGCCCGTATCGGTAAGGCGCATAGGCAGGCAGGCGTTCGTCGGGTGCGTATCCTTGCATCTTGTAAATCTGCCTAATCACCTTGAAAGGCAGTTAAAACCCCAAAAGGCTTTCTACAAGCTTCCTTCTCTTCGCCTTGAGTTCTTTGACGAAGGCGGCTCTGCGCCTGAGAATTTATAATTGTCGGGTAGAGAGTTTTGAACGGCAAAAGAAAAGGGCGCAAGCTCTCTCGGTCGGCGTTGGTTGCAATAATAGTTTCTGCAATAGTTGCGCTTGCCGTAATTGCGCTTATCGTAGTAAATGCGTTTATACCCGTAAGATATCTATCTGCGTACGCCGTCAGGGCGGATAAAAATACGCAGGGTCAGCTCAGGGTAACTTATATCGACGTCGGGTTTGGAGACAGCTCTTTAATAGAACTTCCCGACGGCAAAATTGCGCTTATAGACGGCGGAGACGGCGGTTATCCCAACCAACTAAAGCTTTTAAAAACGCTAAACGCCCACGGGGTGGATTATATCGACTACCTTATATGCTCTTCGGTCAAAAAGGAGCATTGCGGCGGCTTGGCGGAAATTGTAAAGCTCAAGGGGGTAGGTACGGCGTTTATACCCTATTGCCTTAACGAAAGGGTAACCGACGAGTACCGCGCCCTCACTTCGGCGCTTAAGGCGCAAAATATTAATTGCAAGATTGCGCAGGTTTCCGAAGGGTTTGCAGGCGAAGAGTATTTCTTTACGTTCCTGTCGCCGTCAAATTATAAAAACCCGACTTCGGAATATGCGGATATGAATTCCAACCCCGACAAGGAAAATATAGATAACGCTTCGGCGGTGGGGTGGTTAGAGTGCTTTGGTAAGAAGTTCGCCTTTTGTTCGGATGTGCGCAGCGGCGCGCTTGAAAGGGCAATGGCTGACTACGGCGTGCAGAAGTCGCTCGGCGGCGTCTACTGCCCCTTTAACGGCAAAGGCGTAGAACTTGAGAATTGCGACGTTATAACCGTCGCCGCTCACGGCGGAGAGAAGAACGCCTGCGCCGCATGGTACGGCTTGCTAAAGCCAAAATACGCGGTAGTAAGCGTCGGGCAGAATTACGGCGGTTATCCTTCGGCAATCGCGCTCTCTAATCCGACGGGCGTGGGTGCGGAAATATATTTAACGAGCGAGAGCGGCAATATCGGGTTTTGCGTAAATGCGCAGGGCTTGAAAATAGCTTAAGCACGCAAGTAAACATTAAGGAGATATGCTAAAAATGAAATTGACCACGGCAGGTGAATCTCACGGAAAAATGCTTTTGGGCATAATCGAAGGCTTGCCTTCTAATATGTCCGTAGATATAGAAGAAATCGATAAATATCTCGCCCTGCGCCAAAGCGGCTACGGCAGGGGCGGCAGACAGAAGATTGAAACCGACAAGGTGGAAATTCTTTCGGGCGTGCGCAATAAAATAACGCTTGGCAGTCCCGTCGCGTTCTGCGTAAAGAACGCCGACTACGCCAACTGGCAAGCTACTATGGCACCTGAAGGCGCAGACGTGTCTAAAAGGGCGTTAACCCGAGTCCGCCCGGGACACGCCGACCTTACGGGTATGATAAAGTACGCTCATACCGACGCAAGGAACGTGCTTGAAAGGGCAAGCGCAAGGGAGACCTGCGTAAGGGTTGCAGGCGGCACTATTGCAAGGCAGTATCTTCGTGCGCTCGGCGTCGAAGTTTCGGGCTACGTGGAGTGCGTCTGCGGAATAGAAGATACCGCTTACCACGCCTTTGAAGAGTTGGAAAACGCAAAGTCGCAGCCCCTGTTTATGCTCGACAGCGACAAGCAGGCAAAGGCGATGGAACTTATCGACACCCTTAAAGTGCAGGGCGATACCGCAGGCGGAATCGTTCAGGTGCGCGTTAAGGGGCTTAAGAGCGGCTTCGGCAGTTGTATGACTTATGCGGAAAAATTAGACGCAATTTTGTGCGGTGCGCTTATGAGCGTTCAGGCGATTAAGGGCGTAGAAGTCGGTATGGGCTTTAAAGCAGGCAAGCTTCCCGGCAGTAAGGTTCACGACGAAATAGTATTAGAAAACGGCAAATATAGCCGTACGAGCAACAACGCCGGCGGTATAGAAGGCGGTATGTCCAACGGCGAAGAGATTGTGCTTCGCGCCGTTATGAAGCCCATTCCCACGCTTATGAAGGGGCTTAAGACGGTTGATACAGCCACGGGTCAAGCCACTACGGCGGCAGGCGAACGCAGCGACGTTGCGGCAATCTGCGCTTGCGAAATCATATTAGAAAGCGTAGTCTGCACGGCTCTTGCCGAAGTGGTTGCAAAAAGGCTCGGCGGCGATAATATGGGGGAGGTAATAGGGCGCTATTCGCTCTTGGATTGATATGCAGGATATTGTAATCGACACGCCTACTCAAAAAAGCGTTATTCATTGCGGCAAGGGTTCGTTCGAGCAGTTTGCAAAGGGCTTAGACGGCAAAAAGTTATTCGTCGTAACCGATTCCAACGTATATAGAATTTATAGAGATTTAATCGAAAAGACGTTTAAAAACTCACCCGTTCACGTTATCAAGGCAGGCGAAGCGAGCAAGACGTATACCACGCTAATCGGCATATTAAAGCATATGCTTGAAAGCGGCGCAACCCGTGCCTATACGGTCGTTGCGCTCGGCGGCGGCGTGGTCGGCGACATTGCAGGGCTTGCCGCAAGCCTGTTTATGCGCGGCGTAAAGCTTATACAGATTCCCACGACCTTGCTCTCTCAGGTGGATAGCTCTGTCGGCGGCAAGACGGCGGTGGACTTAAATAACGTCAAAAACGCAATCGGCGCTTTCTATCAGCCGGGCGAAGTCATCGTCGACCCTATGTTCCTTGAAACGCTGCCTAAGCGTGAGATTAGGTGCGGCTTGGGCGAGATAATCAAGTACGGAGCTTTGGATAAAGAAATTTACACGACGCTGTGCGCAAATTCCGACAGGCTCTTTGATATGGAATTTTTAGAGAGCATAACCGCCCCCTGCATACAGCACAAGGCAAACGTGGTCGCAGGCGACGAAAAGGACTTGAACGGCTTGAGAAAGACCTTGAATTTAGGTCACACCACGGGGCACGCGTTCGAGCTGTATTATAAACGCAAATCGCACGGCGAATTCGTGCTTATAGGCACGTATTACGAGCTTATTATTGCCCAAATGCAGGGCGTATGCGGCGGCGAGTACGCAGATAATTTAAAAATGCTTATCGGCAAAGTAATCAAAATGCCCGTCTACGACAACGCACAAAAGGCAGCGCTTGCGGCTAAGTTCGATAAAAAGAACGACGAGCAGTCTACGGTATCAATGATTGTCCCTGCAAAGGAAGGCAGGTGTGCAGAGATTAAAATGCCTTTAGACGAATATGTAAAAACCATCGGCGAAATAGCCGAAGAGATAAAGGAGAAGAAATGATTAAGCTTGCGGTAGTGGGCAAGGACGTATCAAAATCGGCAAGTCCACAGATACATCTTTTCATTGCAAAAAATTTAGGCGTGGAAATAACCTACGACAAGGTTTCCATTCCCGAAGAAGAGTTTGAAAACAGGGTGGAAGGTCTTTTAAAAGAGTACGACGGTATGAATTTCACCATACCCTATAAGCTTACCGTAATACCCCACCTTAATAAAATCTCGGGCGACGCAGAAGTCTTTGGCGCGGTCAACACGGTTGTAAGCTCGACAAAGACGGGCTACAACACGGACGGCTTGGGCTTTATGCAGATGCTTAATGCGGCAGGCGTCTTAGTTAAGGGCAAAAAGGTTTTGCTCTTAGGCGCAGGCGGCGCAGGCAGAAGCGTTGCAAAAAAGCTTTTAGACGGCGGTGCGCAGGTTGAAATCTACGACAGGTTTATGCAGAACGCACAAAACGTTGCAAAAGAGTTCGGCGGCATTACCGTACTCGACGACGTCACCCCCCACAAGGTCGATATAATCGTAAACGCAACGGGCGTGGGTATGCACAAGACCGAAGGTATTTCCCCCGTCGGCGAAGACGTACTATCGCTTTGCGATACGGCGGTTGACTTAATCTACGTGCCTAAACAAAGCGAATTTTTGCGCATAGCGGCGTCTCTTAACAAAAA
This sequence comes from uncultured Clostridia bacterium, assembly GCA_945834965.1. Lineage (GTDB taxonomy): Bacteria > Bacillota > Clostridia > Christensenellales > Borkfalkiaceae > Coproplasma. The sequence goes on from CAMAHZ010000014.1 coordinate 11,968, forward strand.
GACGGTAAACGGTGCGTCTATGCTCTTTTATCAGGCGTATTATTCCGACTGTTACTACTTCGGCTTAACGCCCGACCCTGCGGTTGCGGCAAAGCTGTACGAAGAGTACGCAAAAATATATTAAGCAAGGAAAAAGGAATATGAAATTTTTATTCATTAACGGTGTAAATCTCAATATGACGGGCATTCGCGAAAAGGGCGTTTACGGCACCGAAACCTTAGAAGAGATTAATAAGTATATAGCTGAAAAATTATCGGGCGACGAGTGCGAGTTCTATCAAAGCAATATAGAAGGCGAAATCTGTTCAGCAATTCAAAACGCCAAGGCAGACGCAATTATATTAAACGCAGGCGCGTTCACCCACTACAGCTACGCTATTCGCGACGCAATCGCAAGCATAAAAATCCCCGTGGTGGAAGTGCATATGTCCAACGTACACGCAAGGGAAGAGTTCAGGCGCAACTCCGTATTGACCCCCGTCTGCAAGGGTGAAATACTCGGCTTTGGTAAAAACAGCTACGTGTTAGCGGCGGAGAGTTTTAAACTGTGAACGTAGTACTCTGTGGTATGATGGGTTGCGGCAAGACGGCGGTAGCCGAGGCATATACTCAGCTTTTCGGCGTAAAGTCCGTCGATACCGACGCGATAATCGTTCAAAGACACGGCGAAATCAACGCCATTTTCGCAAAATACGGCGAAGAGTATTTCCGTGATATAGAGACGGCTGTCTGTAAGGAAGTGGCAAGCACGCTCAATGGCGGCGTAATAGCGCTCGGCGGCGGTTGCGTTCTGCGCAGTCAAAACGTACAAGCGTTGAAAGAAACGGGTAAAATTATCTACCTTCGCACTAAGGCGGAGACGATAATTCAAAGGTTAAAGGGCGATTCTACCCGTCCGCTATTGCAGGGCGGTTTAGAAGAGAGAGTCAATTCAATTCTTTCAAAGCGTGCGTCGATTTACGAAGGCGCGGCGGATATTATTATCGACACCGACGGCTTAACGCCCGAAGAGATTGCTAAATCAATAAGGGAAAAAGTTTTATGAAAACCGTGCTTATAACGGGCGGAACCAAGGGCATAGGCAAGGCGATTGCTCAGGAATTTCTGCAAAGCGGATACGAAGTTATTTTAAACTACTGCCACGACGAAGAAGCGGCGCTTACCACTCAGGCGGAGTTTAACAATCAGGGTTATTGCCCCGTGTTAATGCGCGCAGACGTCTCCGACGAAGGTCAGGTTAAAGAGATGTTCAAGGAAATCTTCCGCATCTACGGCAAGATAGACGTGCTTATAAACAACGCAGGCATCTCAAAAATAAGGGTAATACAGGAAACTTCGCTCTACGACTTTAACCAGATTTTCGACGTAAACGTAAAGGGCGTGTTCCTTTGCAGTAAAGAAGTCGTGGATAGTATGATTTGCGCAGGCGGCGGCACGATTATAAATATATCGTCTATATGGGGCGAAGTCGGTGCAAGCTGCGAAGTCGCCTATTCTGCGTCCAAAGGTGCGGTAATCGCATTTACAAAGGCGCTCGCTAAAGAGCTTGCCCCGTCCCACGTTACGGTCAACAGCGTTTCGCCGGGCGTAATAGATACCGAGATGAACGCTCACCTTTCCGAAGTGGAAACGGAAGAGCTTATATCCGAAATACCCATAGGGCGAATGGGAACGGGCGAGGACGTGGCGAAAGCCTGTCTCTTCCTTGCGGAAAATTCCTACGTCACGGGCGAAGTTATATCCGTCGGCGGCGGCTTTGCAAAATAACGCCGTAAATAGGCGTAAGCTTTGTAAAATAAAGCCGTCCTGTTTTAGGCGCTATCAATTAAATAAATTGATTTGTAAAAAATTATTTCACAAAAATTTAAAAAATTTTGCCAAAAATAAAGGAAAACGGAAAAGTTTTTCGTATATATTAAGTGAAAATGGATAAATTTAATTCTATAATTCAAAATCGGTACGACTTAGAGAATAGGTATCTTTCGCCCTTTGCCGCAAAATCGGCGCAAACTAAGGGCAGGGCTCGCCCCGAGCCCCCGTGTGAAATGCGCACGGATTATCAGCGTGACCGCGACAGAATTATCTACAGTAAAGCGTTTATCCGTTTAAAGAACAAAACTCAGGTGTTTTTCTCGCCCGAAGGCGACCACTACGTAACCCGTCTTACTCACACGTTGGACGTGTCGCAGATTGCACGCTCGCTTGCAAGGGCGCTAAGCCTTAACGAAGATTTAGCCGAAGCCATCGCCTACGGTCACGATTTGGGGCATACCCCGTTCGGTCACAGCGGCGAAAGAATACTTGCAAAGCTCTCGCCTACGGGCTTTAAGCATAACGAACAGTCCGTAAGGGT
>CAMAHZ010000015.1 GCA_945834965.1 uncultured Clostridia bacterium
TGAATACCTTGGTCGCCCTTGTCGCCCTTTTCGCCGCGAATAGAGTTTAACCACTCTTCGTAGCTTAACGGCGTCTGCGAATTGCTCTCTGCGTTAGCCACGTACAACTCGTACACGGCGGCAATCTGTTCGTCTTTTTCGGAAGTAGGCTTATTGTTGCAAGCGGTTAAGCCCACCGCACCTGCCGCAACTGCGGCTGTGGACAAAACTGCGGCAACTATTTTTTTATTTTTCATTTAAAGCTCTCCTAAAAAAATTTTATTCAACCATACAGTATATTTTTTCACACGAATAAAATTGACTATTTTTGTAAAATCACGAAATTTCTTGCGGTTTTAAAAATTTATGCGATAGGAAATTTAATCGCCCGTTTGAATTAAATTGACATTTATAAATTTAAGTAGTACCCTTATTCGCGAACGAATGATTATTTTAAATCCCGACCAAAAGGCTGCAGACAAAAAAATAAGCGAATGGTACTTTAAAGGCACCAAACAGGTTTTCGTTTTGACGGGCTACGCAGGCACGGGCAAGACTGCGCTTATTAAACACACCGTACTTGAAACGCTGGGGCTTGACGACAGCTTTAGCGCGGCTTTCGTAACCCCTACGGGTAAGGCGGCGACCGTGCTTATTAAAAACGGCGTAAACGCCTGCACCCTGCACAGGCTTATCTATCAGTCGCAGACCATTGAGCAGGAAGTCGAAGTAAACGGCAAAAAGATTAAGGTTGAAAAGCTGATTTTTAAGCGCAGAGAGAGCATTGATAAGGCGATTAAGCTTATTATAATAGACGAAGCTTCTATGGTTTCGGACGAAGTGCTTGCCGATATTTTAAACTTCGGCGTTAAGGTGCTTTTGTGCGGCGACGACGCACAGCTTCCGCCCGTGGAAGGATTTAACAGTTTTTTAAAGCAACCCGACCACACCTTAACGCAGATTGTAAGGCAACAGCAGGACAACCCCATAATTATGCTTGCCACCCTTGCAAGGGAAGGTAAGCCCATACCCTTCGGCAATTTCGGGGGGAAGGCTTCGGTCGTGTCCCAAAGAAATATAACGGGCGAAAAACGCAAAAGGCTACTCACCCGTTGCGACCAGATTATATGCGGACTGAACAGGACGAGAACTAAGCTTAACGACGAAGTAAGGGCTGTTTTGGGTTTTGAAGGCTTACCTAAAAACGGTGAAAAGCTTATCTGCACTTACAACAACTGGGAACAATATATCGACGGCGAAATGCGCTTTAACCTTGTAAACGGCATAATCGGTACGGCGTTCGACCCCTTTTACGACGCAAACCCGTATATGGGCTTTACGCAGTTCAAGCCCGACTTTTTAGACGAGATTTGCCCCGACGCCCTGCCCTTCGACACGGGTATTTTTGAAAACGGGGAATACCGCTATAAGCACGGCGACAGCTTTGCAAAGTTCGACGAAAATGGCGAGCCCGTAGGCGTGTTTCAACTGAACAGGTTTGAGTTTGGGTACTGCATATCCTGCCACAAATCGCAGGGCTCGGAATTTGACAAGGCAGTCGTATTCGACGAGAGCTACGCATTTAAGGAAGATAAAAACCGCTGGCTTTACACCGCCATAACGAGGGCGAAAGAAAAGCTTGTGCTGTTAAGGTAAATTATTTATTTGTATTCGTTAGGCAAATTTTAAGGTATATTCAAAGGACAATCTAAGGCATTAAGATGGGTTTTGAGATTACGTTTTCCAACGTCTTATTGACGCTTATTTATATAATTCCCGGGTTTATTATCTGCAAAGTTAAAAAGGCGTCGGCAGAGCATTTGCCAACGCTTTCGGCGGTTTTGGTATACATACTATCCCCGTGTATGATAATTTCGTCGTTTATCTCACTCGATTATTCGGCGGAAAGCCTACTCGATATGGGGCTGTTTTTCATAGCCGTTTTGATTTTGCAAATCGTGTTCATGCTCGTACTGTTTTTGATTTTTAAACGCAAATACGAAGACAGCAAGTACCGCATTTTAACGATAGGCTCGGTGCTGGGCAACGTTGGTTTTTTCGGCTTGCCCATAATTAAGGGACTGTTTCCAAGCAACCCGGAAGTTGCGTGCTACTCTTCCGTATACGTCGTTGCAATGAACCTTATAGTTTTTACCGTTGGCGTTTTCTGTTTGACCAACGATAGAAAATTCGTATCATTAAAATCGACGATTTTAAATCCGTCGACGATTTCCTTAATAGTTGCGCTTCCGCTGTTTATCTTCGGCGCAAAAAACTGGTTGCCGACTTTAGCTATTGACGGCATTTCCCTTTTAGGCAGAATGACCACGCCGCTATGTATGATAATACTCGGCATACGCCTTGCAACCGTTTCCTTTAAAAAGCTGTTTTCAAGACCGATGGTTTATATCATATGCCTGTGCAAGCTTATAATCTTCCCTTTGTTTTGCTACCTTTGCGTGTACTTTATTCCCCTTGCTCAGACGTTTAAGGCGAGCGTGTTAATTCTATCCGGCACGCCCTGTGCGGCGGTTATTTTAAGCCTTGCGGAGATGCACCGCAGCGAAATGGAGCTTTCGGCAAACTGTATACTTTTAAGCACCCTTTTGTGCATAGCAACCGTACCGCTTTTAACGCTTTTGATTTAACTATTAAAAATTGATAAATCCCCCTGCAAGGCGAGCCTTGCAGGGGGATTTTTAATCTTGATTTTAATAATTATTCCTGAGCAGACTTTATAAGGTACTCTGCAATATCTAAGGCGCGGGGGCAATTTACGGCGTCTGCGCCCACGTTACAGAAGGAGACGAAGGTATTTACGTCGTCCGCCTTGTCCGCCTTAATTAGGCACTTTCCCTTTAACTTTGCCTTTACGGTGGTTAAAAGTTCGTTATCTACGCCGTTTAATCTAACGCAGTTTACGCCTGCGTCTGCGGCAACCTGACAGGCTTTTACAAGCTCGTTTTCACGTAAGACGGTGCAGTCGAAAGCAAGCCTTAACGCACGCACCTTAGCCGCCTTTTTAAGCTTTTTGCACTCGCGCTTGAAGTACTGAAAGTTGCCGTCTTTAATTAGTGCGACAGGGGCGGAAACTTCCACTTCGTCAACCCCGTCCTTTACCGCACGCTTGACCGCGTCCGCCTTGACTTCGGTCGTGTCTCCCCCGTGCGGATAGGAAATTGCGGCAATGAGCGAGACCTTGGGGTCGTCGCCCAAAAAGCCGACGCACGCCTTTACGAAGGCGGGATAGACGACGAGCGCACCTATTTCCTGCACGTTCGCCCTGCGGCATATATCCTTTAAATACGCCTTATCGCACAGCGGGGTCAGGCAGTCGCACTCAATCTTTAAAGCGGTTGCCTTTGCTTCCTTTACGCGGTTAGCCCTTTTAAATTCTTCAAATTCTTCTTCCGCACTCTTTGTGCAATTTTCTTCTATTCCCATAATTACCTCTTTATCAACAAAATATTACAGTATTTTACGCCGTAATTAATTTATTATTTCTCTATGGCGTTGAAAGGTTTTTTATATCTTATTTTAACTTTTGCGTTTTGCTTTGTAATCGTTCACTTTATCAAGCTTGCGTTGGTCGGGTTTTTAAGCCTTAAGGAAAAGAAACAGCCGCCGCCAAAGCCCGAAAAAAAGAGCGAACCCGTCTACTATATCGTTGAAAAAAAGAGACCGCGAAAGGCGAGCTATTCCGAGCCCAAAGAGATTGAGTTCAAAAAGTGAATACTGCTAAATTTGCTTTAGACCGCCCGTATAACGAATTAATCTTCGTAACGGGTCAAATTTTTGCCGTCTTCCCAAAGGCGTTCTAAGTGATAGAAGTCTCTCATTTCGTCGTTGAACACGTGTACGATTACGTCGCCGTAGTCGAGCACCGCCCATCTGCCTTCCCTTACGCCTTCTCTGCGGCGGGGTTCTAAATTATAGTCCTTGCTCAGCTTTTCTTCCAAATTTTCTGCAAGCGATTTAACCTGCGTGGTCGAACGACCGCTGCAGATAATGAAATAATCGCAAAGCGAAGTCTTGCTTTCAACGTCGATATAGACGACGTCGTAAGCCTTTTTACTGCTTAAAATTTCGCAGATTAAATTGACCTTTTCTAAACTTTTTATTTCTTCCATAGTTAACTCCTTTATCTTAGGTGCATAGTATTTTACACGTTTTTAATCCATTCGTATGCGCTTAACGTCAAGCCGTCCATACGTGCGCCCGTACTTTGCAGATAGCGCACCTGGTGGTATAACGCTTCCTTAAAGCACAGCTTTAAATCTTCCTTAAATAGTCCCCTTAAAAAATCTACACCGTCAAAAGTTCTACCATCTTCAAGCATATCGCAAAGATATAAAAGTATACCTGCGTCGGTCATATTTGCCCTGCCCGTGGTATGGTACCTTATTGCGTCCAAAATAAGCTGGTCGTCGATTTTAAATGTATGCTCGGCGACGTACGCCCCCGAATATTGATGAATTACGGGCTCGGAAGTGCCGTCCGGACAGCTAAATCCTTTAAGATAAGGGCTGTCTGAACTTAAGTATTTTGCGCAGTCGTGCAACGCCGCCATGATTATCGCACGCCTTTCTTCAAGCCCCACTCTCGACGCGTTTTCCGCACACATAATAGCGACGCGCAGGGTGTGTTCCCAACGGCTTCTTTTAAGCATTTCCCTTACGGGCAGAACGTCCTTTATTACGTACAAGCCGTTGTCCTTTATATATTGACAAACTTTTTCAGGAACATACCCGCTGAAATCTTCGTCTAAAGCGGCAAGCGTGCGCACGGCGGTAGAGCTTACCTTTTCGCCGACGAACGGAATTATAGACACCTTACAGGTAAACAGCTTTTCCACTCTCTTTGCTGCGATTGAAAAGCTATTCTTTTCTTCCCTTGCGCAAGCGGCAAGCGTGAACAGGCTTAAAATTTTTTCGGGATTCTTCCACTTAGGAAAGCTTTCAAGCATATCGCCGCCGATTATTAGAAACCTTTGGGCGTCGGGGTACAACTTAGCAATATGTTCGCAGGTTAAATATGTGTAGGACACGCCGCCTTTAGTCAGCTCGTAGTTGGAAACTTCGGCTTCGGGGATATCGCCGAACGCCAAACGGCAACATTCGTAGCGATGCCAAAAATCGACGGCAAGCTTTCCGCTTTTGTGCGGACTTATTGCCGACGGCATTATAATTATTTTATCGAGCTTTAATTCCTTGACCGCAAGGCGTGCAAGGTGAACGTGCTCCCTGTGAACGGGGTTAAACGCACCCCCGAATACTGCTACTTTCATACCGTTTAAAATAAATTTATTTCGTCAATAATTCGTCTGTGAGAAAAATTAATTTAGCCGTCATATCCGACGTGTTGTTTTTTACGCTGTGCGCGTTCTTAGTCTGCTTTACCTTAATAAGATATTTTTTTAAAAGCGTTGCGGTTGCAATTATAATCTCTTGCATAGTTGCCGCCGCCGTCTTATTACTTACGCTTTTTTTGAGTTTAAAAAGAAGGCAAAAGCTTATTGCCACCACCGTCGGCGAAGGCGAGAGAAAGCTTATTGCAATCTATCTTTCAACCCTAACGCCCGATAGGCTGAAAAGCCTGTTTTTAGCCGCGTTGGACGGCACATATGCCGTAGGCAACCGCATAGAAGACGATGAAAACGAGTACCGCTTTTGCTTTAAGCTTACGCCCTTAACCTGCGACGATATTGCCGAGCAAATCAAGTACGGGGGCGAAAAGCAGATTATATTACTCTGCTGCTCTCTTGCGCCCGACGCCATAAGCTTTGCCAAGGACTTTTCAATTAAAACGCTGTGCGTGGGGGAAATCTATCCCCTTTTAAAGAAAAAGGGGTTGTTGCCCGAAAGTTACCCGTTTGCGCATTCGGTCAAGAAGGGGGTTATAAGCAAGGTGAAAAAGCGGTTTAATAGAAGACTTTGCCCTTCTTTGTTCTTTTCGGGGCTGTTCCTTTTAATCTATTCCTTCTTTTCCTTTTATCCCGTATGGTATATAGTTACGGGCAGCGTGCTTACCCTTCTTTCCGCCGTGTGCCTGTTTTTTGGCGAGAGCGGTTAAATTTTGATGTGGTCGAAATCCTTTCTTGACGAGCGGCGATACAGCACGGCTTTTCTGCCTATTACGATAACGCACTCGGCTGAAAGCCTTGCGGCAAGCTCGCGCCCAAGCTCCTTAGGGTCGCCGTCTGCATTTTCCAAAATGGTTACTTTTATTAGCTCTCTCGCTTCCAAACAGTCGGAAAAGCTTTTAAGCATATTTTCGCCTATGCCTTCTTTGCCCACCTGACCGATGGGGTCTAAGTTGGCGGCGATTGATTTTAATTTACTGCGTTGTTTTGACGTTAACATTATATCTTTATCCTTAAATTATAGTTAGTTTCAATTAGGGAACGTAGTCGAATTCCACGTCGCCTATGATTACCGTGTCGCCCTGCTTTAAGCCCATTTTAAGCAGCTTTGAAATTACGCCCTTGTCCCTTAAAATCTTTTGGAAATAAGCCATAGACTCGGCGTCGTTTAAAGCGACGTTCCTGCACAGCATATCGACGAGCGAGCCAACGACGACGTACGCCCCGTTTTCGTCGATATAGATTTCAAATTCGAGATTGCCGCTCTTTCTGTAGGTGAACTCTTCGTCCACTTCTACAGGCTCTGCCTTGGGCAGGGTGGAAAGTATTTCCCAAACGCCCTTTATAAGCTCTTCCGTGCCTTCGCCGCTTACTGCGGTAATGGGGTAAAGCTTGTACTTTCTTGAAAACTTCTTTTTAAACGCCTTTAAATTTTCTTCCGCACCGGCGACGTCGCACTTGTTTAACGCTACCACCTGCGGAAGAGATGATAGCTTTTCGGAATACTCCTTAAGCTCCGCGTTGATTTTGATAAAGTCGTCTATGGGGTCACGCTCTTCACAGCCCGAAATATCGACGACGTGAACGAGCATTCTCGTCCTTTCGATATGGCGCAAGAAGTCGTGCCCTAAGCCTGCGCCCTGCGCCGCACCTTCAATTAGCCCGGGAATGTCCGCCGCAACGAAGCTGTCGTCGTATAATTTTACTACGCCTAAGTTGGGCGAAAGCGTGGTAAAGTGATAGTTTGCAATCTTGGGGTGAGCCGCCGTTATCTTTGAAAGCAGGGTGGACTTACCCACGTTGGGGAAACCGATAAGCCCCACGTCTGCAATGACCTTAAGCTCTAAGGTGAGTTCGTGCAGTTCAGTCTTTTCGCCCTTTTGAGCGAAGTTGGGGGCGTGCCTTCTTGCCGTGGTAAAGCGCACGTTGCCTTTACCGCCCCTGCCGCCTTCCGCAATCAGCTTTTTATCTGCGTCGTTGAACATATCTGCAATGATTGAACCCGTCTCTACGTCTTTAACGATTGTACCGACGGGTACTTTTATGATTACGTCCGCACCGCTTTTACCGAAGCACTGGTTGGTTCCGCCCCTTTCGCCGTTTCCTGCGACGTACTTCGTCTTGTACCTGAAGGGAAGAAGGGTGTTTAAAGAGCCGTCTGCAACGATATAGATATCGCCGCCCTTACCGCCGTCGCCGCCGTCCGGTCCGCAAGCGGGTTTGCCCTTATACGCCTTAAACGAATTCATACCGTCGCCGCCGTCGCCAGCCTTTATAGTTATTTTAACCTTGTCTATAAAAATTGAATTATCTGCCATGATAAACCTTTGTCAACGCCTTAGCCTTTAGACAGAACTCGGCGTTATTTTCCGTATTGTTCATTGCTGAATACAGCTCTTCTTCCGATAAATTTTTTGAAAGCACGCTGCGTATTTGCGCGGACGCTTCAAGCTCCTGCGGGGAAAGCAAAAGCTCTTCCTTTCTCGCGCCCGAAGAGTGCACGTTTATTGCAGGGAATATTCTGCGCTCTGCCATAGCGCGTGAAAGGGTTAATTCCATATTGCCCATCGACTTAAACTCTTCGTAGATAATATCGTCTAACTTACTGCCCGTATCGACGAGCGCCGTTGCGATAATCGTGAGCGAGCCGCCGCCGTCGACGTTGCGTGCAGAGCCGAAAATACGCTTTGCTTCTACTATTGCCTGCGGGTCAAGTCCGCCCGAAAGCGTTCTGCCCGAATTGCTGAGCGCGTTATATGCACGGGTTAAACGGGTTATACTGTCTAACAAGACCACCACGTCCCTGCCTTCTTCGACCTGCCTTTTTGCATACGAGAGCGTAAGAGCCGCAACGTGCGTGTGGTGGTAATCGCCCTTGTCGAACGTGGAATAAAATATTTCCGCACCTTCAACCGTACGGCGGAAGTCGGTAACTTCTTCGGGGCGCTCGTCGATAAGCAGCACGATAACCGTTGCGTTAGGGTGGTTTTCTAAAGTTGATTTTGCAATATCCTTAAGCATAGTCGTCTTACCTGCTTTAGGCGGCGAGACGATTAACGCCCTTTGACCAAACCCTATAGGCGAGAATAAATCTATCACCCTGTCGGTTAAGGTACAGCCCTTGCGCTCTAAGCTTATGCGCCTGTCGGGGAAACAAGCGGTAAGCTCTTCAAACGGGGTTGCCCTGTTGAACGACGGGGCTTTGCCGTTGACCGAAAGGATATATATTACGCCCGGGCACTCGTTAGGGCGGCGGCGTTTTGCCTTGCAGACTATTTTGTCGCCTTCCCTTAAGCGGTATTTGTTTACGAAGGATACGTGCATAAACACGTCTTCCGTAGAAGAAATTTGCATATTCTGCGTGCGGATAAACCAGTATTTATCCGAAAATTCCAAAACGCCGGAGTAGGTTTCGGCGACTTCCTTTTCTTCAAAAACGGCAACCGCGTCCACACTTTCAGCCCCTTCGTCAGGCTTTATAGAGCTTTCTAAATAGCTATCTCGGCAGGCGTTAATCTCTTCTAACAATGCGTTATCGCAAGCCTGCGATTTGGGGCGTGCGCCGCGCGTTGCAGGCGGACAGGGCTGCGCCTTTGCAGACGCTATATCTAAAATATCGCAAATAAGCTCGTCCCGCTTTTTCGTGGTGGGCAGAGAAACGCCTACCGCCCTGCCTATCTGCCTTAGCTCGTAGACGTTTTTATCCTTGAGTTTGTTCTTTAATTGTTCTAATAATTCCATTATTACGGTGATTAACCCCCTGAAAATCGAATTTTGAAAGTTGTGAAAAATCGGGAAGAATTTTGCCTTTATCGGTTTTTAAACGCCGATAAATTTAGTGAAATATGGTACGGATTAAGCTGAAAATACTACAGCCCGTTTGTAAAAATATTTTGGAACGGCTTTAAAAATGCCGAAAAAGACGAAATGTTAAAGTGATTGTCTTGACGCCTATAAGCGATTAGCTTGACGCCTACTGAAAGTTATTAAAATATTAATTGATTTTAATTTATGTTTTAAAGTTTAAAGATTTAGTCTCTGTTTAAGACGATTACGGTCGTTTTCTCGCCGTCGATATCTTCGCGAGAGAGCTCTATCTCGCCGTCCGCTTCCTGAATTTCAACGTTTTCGCCGTCGAATTCAGAGAGAAAATCGTCCACCTTGTCGATATCTAAGTTACACCCTTTAGTGCGGTAGTGCATAGGTATAACCACGTCGGGCATAATTCTATCCACGTATTCCTTTGCCGTTGCGCCGTCTATGGTGTACTTGCCGCCGACGGGAATTAAAAGTACGTTTACGGGCAGAATAGCTTCGATAAGCTCGGGGGTGCAATCTTCGCCCAAGTCGCCGAGATGGCATAAATCCAAACCGTCCATACGGAATTTGAATATTACGTTTTCACCGCGCTTTTCGCCTGAAAGGTTGTCGTGAAAGCTCTTAATAGCGTTAATTTCCACACCCGGCAGTTCGTAACCCTGCTCTTTATCCAACACTACGGGATTGCCCGAGACGTTTTCGACTGCGTCGTGGTCGTAATGGTGATGGGAAACCGTAACCGCATCCGCGGAAACGGGCGGCATTTTGTACCCTATCTCTTCGCTGAACGGGTCGCACACGACGGTCGTGCCCGTACTCTCTTTAAGAAGGAAACAAGAATGTCCTAAATACTTGATTTTCATTGATAACCCCTATTTTTTATTATATGAAAAAATATTTATTTTAAGTAGTAAAGTAGTTTATTTGCCGTTTGAGTATATTTGTCGCGTAAAAGCGATTAATTCAATCTGCGCCCTTTGCAATAAGCGAAATATCGACCGACTTGCGCCCGTCGCCGTCGTCGAAAACGACGGTTATATCTTTCCCTAAACCGAAGTCCTGAATATTCAAATATGAACAGTACACTTCGTACGGGGCAGACGTGTTTGAAAACTTTATCCTGCCGACGGTGCGTTTACCTTGAACGAATTCAACTTCCAACCCGTCGCCTAAGGCTTTATGCACGATTTTGTCCTTTTCGATTTTTAAAAGGAAGTCGGTACCGTCTAAACAGTACAGAGCAGTTATATTTTCGCCCGTACGCTTGACCTTTGCCTTTACGGGTGCGTTTTGCCCGAATTTAATTAAATATTCCATTATTTAAGCTGTGTAACCGTTATGCCGTCGCCGACGAAATTTTCCGCCTTGCCGTTTCTGTACGCCGTTGCGCCCACGCTTAAAAATTTTGCAAGGCTTGCCGTATCGCCGTCCCCTTGCGCCTTTTCAAGCTCTTTTACGAAACCTTGCAGACAGGCGATTAAATTGTTGCACTTATTTAAAAGGTTGTCCGCATTGTCTAAATACAGCGCTGCCCAAGCGTTTTCGTCTACGCCTGCAATTCTCGTCATATCCTGAAAGCTTCCGCCCGTAAAGCCGAGACAGCCTTCTATCTCTTCGTCGTTGACGTAGGCGTTGGATACGACGTGCGCAAGCTGAGAAGTGTAGGCAATCTTTCTATCGTGCAGCTCTGCCGAACACTCTACGAGATACTTAAAGCCCATATCCTTGACCAAAGCTTTGATAGTTTCAAGCGAATTATAATCGGTAAACCTGCCGTGCGTTATTACCATACTTGCCCTATCGAACAAGTCCGCACAGGCGTTTTCAATACCCGTAACTTCCTTACCCGCCATAGGGTGCATACCCACGTAGTTTATAGAAAGGTCTGCGCTATAGACTGCGTCTTCTATCAACCTTTTTACGCCGCAGATATCCGCAACGATTGCACCCTTTTTAAAGGGCGTGTTTAAAATGAAGTCCACGGTTGCTTGCGGGGGAAGGGCGACTATAACCGCGTCGTACTTTTCAAACGAGCTTGCAGCCCCGTCCACTATATTATTTTCAAGCGCGTACTGCAAAGGCTTTGGCGAACGGTTAAAACCTTCTACCCTGTACCCTGCCCTTTTAAGCGCCATTGCCATAGAGCCGCCTATAAGCCCTAAGCCAACGATACAAATTTCCATAGTTTTTACCTTAACGTATAAGTCTGTCAACAAAATATACATAGGTATTATAGCACAATATTTTATTATTTACAATTAATTAAATGCAATTAAATAATATTTAGCTTTTCTTGAGAGCAAATAAGCTGAATTTATTCTTTGCGTTATATAAAATAACGCCTGTTGCGTTTATTAAGTTGACTTTAGGCTGAAAATTATCTATAATCCTTGTTGGAATTAAATGTAAGGAGTTTCTTTATATGAACAAAAAATCGGTTAAAGACTTAAGGTGCCTTAAAGGCAAGAAAGTTTTGGTAAGATGCGACTTTAACGTACCTATGAAGGACGGCGTTATTACCGACGAAAACAGAATTATAGGCGCTTTGCCCACCATTAAATACCTTTTGGACAAGGGCGCAAGAGTAACCCTTTGCTCGCATATGGGCAAGCCCCACTCCATCTTCTCTTCCGAAGTTAAGCTCAACAAGAAGGACTTGAAGAAGGTTGAAAAGGGCGAAGCTACTAAGGAAGAAATCATTGCAAAAGCCTTGAAGGACGAGCCTAAAAAGCTTACCCTTGCACCCGTTGCGGCAAGACTTAACGAGCTTTTAGGCGGCAAGGTTACGTTTGCTAAGGACGTAATCGGCCCCGACGCTAAGGCAAAGAGAGACGCACTTAAAGACGGCGAAGCAGTTTTACTTGAAAACCTTCGTTTCCACTGGGAAGAAGAGAAGAAGGACGAGACGTTCTGCAAAGAGCTTGCATACGACGCAACCATCTACGTCAACGACGCTTTCGGTACGGCGCACCGCTCTCACGCTTCCACTGCGGCAATCGTCGAATACGGCATAATCAAGACTGCGGTTTGCGGCTTCTTAATCGAAAAGGAACTCAACGTTATGGCTGCTACGCTTGAAAACCCCGTTCGCCCCTTCGTTGCAATCTTAGGCGGCGCAAAGGTTGCCGACAAGTTAAACGTTATCTCCAACCTTTTGGAAAAGTGCGACACGCTTATTATCGGCGGCGGTATGGCTTACACCTTCTTAAAGGCTAAGGGCTACGAAATCGGCACTTCGCTTTTGGACGAAGAGAAGATTGACTACTGCAAAGAGATGATGGCTAAGGCAGAAAAAGAAGGCAAACAGCTCCTTTTACCCATCGACACCGTTGTAACCAAGTCCTTCCCCGACCCCATCGACGCTGAAATCGAAGTTACCACCGTTGACAGCGACAAGATACCTGCAGATATGATGGGTATGGATATCGGCGAAAAGACCCGTCAGCTCTATGCAGACGCTATCCACTCCGCAAAATCCGTAGTTTGGAACGGACCTATGGGCGTATTCGAGAACCCCACCCTTGCAAAGGGTACGATAGCAGTTGCTCAGGCGCTTGCAGACGTATACGGCAAATGCACCACCATTATCGGCGGCGGCGACTCTGCGGCGGCTGTTCAGCAGCTTGGCTTTGCAGATAAGATGACCCACATCTCCACGGGCGGCGGCGCTTCGCTTGAACTGTTCGAAGGCAAAGTCCTTCCCGGTATCGCTTGCCTTAACGACAAGAATTAATTAAAAGGTCTTATATACAAAGGGGAAGCTTAACCGCTTCCCCTTACGTTTATTTTGGAAAATGCAAAAGTCAGTTAAGAAAAAATTAATCAAAGAGAAAAAGCCGAAGTCGTTTTACGCAAAGTGGGTTAATCCTATGCTTTTGCTATACGGCTTGACCGTAGTGGTTTTGGGCGCAATCGTGATGATTGTTACGCTTTCCGTACCGTTTGAGAAAGCTGAGCTTGCCGCAATCATAAGCGGAATAATCGCTATTGTTCTATTTATAGCAATTTCGCTTTCGGTGGTCTTTTACTTTACACCGCTGCTTAAAAAGTCTCAGGCGAAAAGAGATTTTGCACTATGCGACTTTACCCCCTACATATCACGCGACGAAAGCGAAATATTCACCTGCGAATACCACACGTGCAGGTACACTATGTCAGCTTCCCCGTTCGATAGCGAAGTAAGTTTAACCTTTGAAAACAACAAAGAGACTGAAGAATATATTTCTCAACACTTCGCTCAAGCCCTGTTAAGCACGCAACTTTATTACAACGGAACCAACCTGTCGCCCTTTTTTATAACCTATTTCTTCGACGGCGACGACGGCATCTCTTTCCGCGTGGATAAAAAGACGAACGGAGAGATAACCACGCTTGATATCTACGAAATACATACCGCAGAATTTACGGCGGACGGGCTTAAGCTTGGAAAGAAGTTAATACCCTATAATCTAATGGATTCCGACGTTAAAACGGGGTTTAGTAAGGATACGGATTTTTACGCCGCAATAAGGCTGTTTATTAATCACGAAGACGGATTTCTGTCCTTTCAATTCTCTTCCCGCATTGCGGAAATTATCAAGCGATTTAGTATAAAGGTTTGGAATAAAGACGTATTCGACTACGTTTTGGATAACCCTGCCCGTGCCTTTGAACAGACGGCGTTGCAGTCGGGACTAAAGAAACTTAAATAATTTGGTTTGCCATTGTTGATTTTAGTTCTAAATGGTGGTATAATATTTTGAGTAAAATGATTTTGGGAGATAATAATATGAGAAAACCTTTTATTGCAGGCAACTGGAAGATGAATATGACTGCAGAGAGCGGCGCAAAGCTTATTGCCGAGCTTGCCCCCCTTGTGGCTGACGCCGATTGCGACGTGGCGTTATGCGTACCCGCAATACTCATTCCTGCTATGACTAAGGCTGCTGAAGGCACAAACATTGCAATCGGTGCCGAGAACGTGCATTGGGCTGAGAAGGGTGCTTATACGGGTGAGATTTCCTGCGAGCAACTCAAAGAGTATGGCGTGAAGTATGCCATTATCGGTCACAGCGAGAGAAGGCAGTACTTCGGTGAGACCGACGAGGGTGTAAACAAGCGTACCTTAGCGGCACTTGCAAACGGCATTACCCCCATAGTATGCG